>NZ_JBNJMZ010000004.1:0-39604 GCF_050936335.1 Dactylosporangium sp. CA-152071
ACCGCGGCTCCCAGGGCGGTTTCAACCGGTCGTCGCAACACCTTTGATCACGGAGGTGTGCATGGGCCGGAACATGAAGTTGGAGCAGGTGCCGGAGGGGCGCGGAGGCAGTGGGCGGCGGACCGGGCGCTGCGGGCGCCGATGCGGTCGCCGGGTCGGCCTGAGCCTTCGCGCGCGGTGCAGCGGCAGTTCTGGCGGCTGATCGCGACGGGGGTTACGACGGTCGAGGCGGCGCTTGCCGTTGGCGTGTCGTGGCCGGTTGGGGCGCGGTGGTTTCGTCACGCTGGCGGTATGCCGCCGATCAGCCTGGACGAGCCTTCGGGCCGCTATCTGTCCTTCGCCGAGCGCGAGGAGATCGCGCTGCTGCGGGCGCAGGGCACGGGTGTGCGGGAGATCGGCCGCAGGATCGGGCGCGATGCGGGGACGATCTCGCGTGAGTTGCGGCGCAACGCGGCGACCCGGGCCGGCAGGCAGGAGTATCGGGCCGTGGTGGCGCAGTGGAAGGCGCAGCAGGCGGCCAAGCGCCCGAAGACCGCCAAGCTGGTGTCCAATCCGCGGCTGCGCGAGTACGTGCAGGACCGACTGTCCGGGGCGGTGCGCCGGGCCGGTGGCGAGCTCGTGGCCGGGCCGACGGCTCGGGCCTGGAAGGGACGTAACAAGCCCCGCCGGGAAGACCGTCGTTGGGCCACAGCCTGGAGCCCGGAACAGATCAGCAACCGGTTGAAGCTGGACTTCCCGGATGATGAGTCCATGCGCATCTCGCATGAGGCGATCTACCAATCGCTGTTCATCCAGGGCCGGGGCGCGCTGAAGCGTGAACTGGTCGCGTGTCTGCGCACCGGCCGCGCGTTGCGGGTGCCGCGCGCCCGGGCCCGGCTACGCCGCGACGGTATGGTCACCCCTGAAGCGATGATCAGTCAGCGTCCGGCCGAGGTCGAGGACCGGGCCGTGCCGGGGCACTGGGAAGGTGACCTGATCATCGGGCTGGACAGGTCCGCGATCGGCACCCTCGTGGAACGGACCACCCGCTTCACCATGCTGCTGCACCTGCCCCGCATGGACGGTTGGGGCGTCGAAGCGCGGTCGAAGAACGGCCCGGCCCTGGCCGGGCACGGCGCTGAAGCCGTCCGGGAAGCGATCGCCGCGACGATCACCGCCCTGCCCGAGCAGTTGCGTCGCACGCTCACTTGGGATCGCGGCAAGGAACTCGCCCAGCACGCGAAGCTGACGATCGACACCGGCGTGCAGGTCTACTTCGCCGACCCGCACAGTCCGTGGCAGCGCGGCACGAACGAGAACACCAACGGGCTGCTGCGGCAGTACTTTCCCAAAGGTATGGACCTGGCCCGCTGGAACACCGGCGAACTCGAGGCGGTGGCGGCAACATTGAACAGCCGGCCACGCAAGGCACTCGGGTGGAGGACTCCCGGCGAAGCCCTCAACGACCTGTTATCGTCCACTCAGGACAGTGGTGTTGCAACGACTGGTTGAAACCGGTCAGTACACCTCGACCGAGTTCCGCACCACGCTCAAGTCGCTCCACATGAGAGGGTCGATGGGCCGCGTCGGATCGTGCTACGACAACGCCGTCGCCGAATCGTTCTTCGCGACCCTGAAAGCCGAGATCGGCACCCGGGTCTGGGCCACCCGGGCCGACGCGCGCCGAGCCGTGTTCGCGTACCTTGCCTATTACAACCGCAACCGTCTACATTCGACACTCAGCCACCGAACCCCGTACGAGGCCCGCGTCTGTTACGGTCAGACCACCGCCCTCGCGGCATGAAACCCCGGTGTCCGATCCTGGGGTGGAACTTCACGGTGCGGTGCTTACTCATGTAGTCGCGTTCGTGACGCTGGCTGTTGTGCGCACTCGCGTGAGCGGAAGAGACCGGACGTCTTGCTGGCTACGCAGTCCAGGCTCGGCTGCTGATGCTTGACGACGTCGCTCCGGCCCCTGCCACCTTCGGCCTTGCGGTCGTGCCGCAAGGAGACTGCATCCGGTCGACCCCGGGGTTTATGGTGGCTGCTGAGACCGGTTACGTCGCAGCGGTCGCCGGGTCGGCGGCCATGGCGGACCGGTCTCGCCGCTGACGGCCGGAGGTGCTGGCTGCCCACTTGGCCGGGTCGTAGGGCTGCTGCGATCGGATCACCGCGAACGCAAGCCGGTGGGCGCGGTGCGCCACGGCGATGGCGGCCACCATCGGCTTCTTCCCCGCGTCGACCAGCCGGCGCTTGTAGGCGGCGAAATCGTTGTGGTGCAAGGCGATCCCGGTGCCCAGGGCGATCATCGCCTGCCGTAACTCGACCGAGCCGACCTTGCTGATCTTCACCTTGGCGGTGCGCCGTCCAGCCGACTCGTAGCTGGTGGGGGCCAGACCGGAGTAGCGGTAGGCCGCGCCGGCGTTGGCGAACCGGGCGGGATCGCCCAGGGCTGCGCCGTAGTAGGAGGCGGTGAGTGTCCCGACGCCGGGTATCGAGGTCAGCACCCCGGCGGGTGTGTCGGGCAGCAGCTGCGCCAGGCGCTGGTCGCAGGCGGCCAGGTCGCGTTGCAGGGCGTCGAACACCTCGACCTCCGCGGCGAGCAGTCGCGCTGCGGCGGCGCGTTGCGCGTCGGGCACGCACATCGCCTCGCCCGCCGCGGCGATGACCTGGGCCGCTTTCGGGCGGGTCATCCGCACCTGACGGGATCGGGCGTGGTGCACCAGTTCCTCGGCGCTCATGGCGGTCACCCGCGCCGGGTCGGGCAGCGTGGCCAGCAGCATCCGCAACGTCTTGGCCTCCAGGCCGGTGGTGAAACACCCGGTCAGGCCCGGGAACGCCAGATCGGCCAGGGCGTGGACCTGGCTGCCCAACGCCTGCGCGGCGGCCAACTTGCGCCGGCGGTGGGCCACCCATACGACCTGCTCAGCCATCGCGCCGTCCTGGCGGTGCAGCGGCCAGCCCTGCCCCCGCACCAGCAGCTCGACCATAGCCGTGCAGTCCCGCACGTCGGTCTTGACCCGCGCAGCTCCGAGCTGAGCCCTGGCCATCTTGACCTGGTACGGGTTCAACTCGACCACGTCGAACCCGTTGCTGCGTAACGTGGTGGCGAGAGCTTGGTGGTAGTGCCCGGCGGCTTCGATGCCCACCCGCACGCTTTCGGCACCCACCCGCTGCCGCGTAGCGGCGATAGTCGTCACGAGCTTCCCAGCGCCGGAGACGGTGAGGTCGAACTCGAACGGCGCAACGATGATCTGTCCATAGTGGTCAGCGACCAGAGCCACCGCGGTGCGCTTACCGACGTCGACCGGGACCACCAGACAGCGCTGCGGCGCCAGATCACGGATGCGATCCACATAGCCAGCCTGAGCGACACCACCGGCGAAGCTCGCCATATCAACCTCCTTCAGGGGAAAGATCAGCCCACTCTCCCAAAGGAGCGGTCCCGGACCTGGGACCTACTATGAGAACTTGGCGCCCTCACCGCCGTCGCCGGCCCACAACCCCAGGATGTCCCGGGTGCCCTCGACCGTCACGGCCAGGGCGACGTAGATCGGCCGGTTCGCGACCTTCCCGTCCCGGATCTTCACGTGGATCGCGTCGAGGAAGATCGCCGGGTAGACCGGGTCCAGGGGCCGGTTCTGCCACTCCGTCATCCCCTCCACGACCTTGTCGGTGATCGTGGAGATCGTCTGCCGGGACACATCCGCGCCGTACACCTCGGCCAGATGCGCCGACACCTCCCCGGTGGTGAGCCCTTTCGCGGTCAACGAGAGGACCAGATCGTCCACACCGGACAGCCGGCGCTGCCGCTTGCGCACGATCTGCGGCGTGAACGACCCGTCCCGGTCCCGCGGCACGTCGAGCTCGACCGGTCCGGCCTCGGTCAGCACGGTCTTGACCCGCCGACCGTTGCGGGCGTTACCAGAGGACGTGCGGCCCGCACGCACGTGCTTCCCCGAGCCGAGATGCGAGTCCATCTCGCCCTCCAACGCGGCTTCCAGAACCCGCTTCGTCAGCTGCTGCAACAGACCACCCTCACCGACCAGGCTCACCCCTGCGCCCGGGCCTGCCCCGCCAACCGTGCGATCAGGTCATCGTCGACCAACCCGGCCAACCCCACGTCATCGGCCAGCGGCTGCACATTCGCGTCTGCGGTCATCGTCATCTCGGTGTCCTCTTTGTCTGAGTTACACCGTTAAATTTACAGTCCCCGTTTCTGCGCCAGAGCCGTTCGTTCTACAGACCCGTGATCCGTGAACTTGTCCGTTGACGTGTACGTCTTGCGGGTGTGTCACGCCCCTGGCGCTCTGCTGGGGGTTGGGAGGCACGACGGAGGAGGACGCGCGAGTGGGTATCAAGACCACCACTATCAAGAAGGCGGCGGCCGGTGTTGCTGCCGCGGCGGTGGTGACCGGCGTGACGCTGATCGCCACGACAGGGTCGGCTGCCGCGGCGCCGATGGGCAAGGGGCGGGTCATGCTCTGTTCGCAGGGCAGCTACAGCTCCATGTTGTCGTTTCTCTGGCCCGACCCGCCGGGGCCGGCCACGGGCGGGCGGGCCTACACGACCCTGGTCGCGCCGGGGACGTGCGGTGCGTGGAACATCCCGAAGGGATCTGAAACCGTCGAGGTGATGGGCCAGTGGCACACCTCGGTCAACCAGTTCACGCTCGGCGCTCTGCTCGTCAACTCGGACACCAATCCGGGCGTGAAGGTGTACACGTTTGGCGCGACGGGCAACGCCGCCGCGACCGCCGGCTTCAGGTGGACGCGGACCTGACCGCTCCCGCATGAAGCTCGCCCGGCGCGGCGGCGGCCCTCCTCCCCAGGCGGTCGCCGCGCCGGACGGGTGAGCCTCTGCGTTCGACCTCCTGAGCCTTCCGCACATCTGCACAGAGTCCAGGCGCGGGCGCTTCTGGCTGAAACGCGTCCCCGACGGCGCGCTTCGCTGCGGTACCGCATGGGTTCCGGGGCGGCAACGTCCCCTTGGGTGGGCTGGTGCCGGGTTGATGGTGTGCGGGCCGTGACGAGGCTCGGCAGGCGGTGCGGGGACTGGGCCGCCGCACTTCCCCAGCCTGGCAGCACCCATGCCCTGCAACGGATCGACCCCCTCCCCACCATCATGACGCCACCGTCCGTCCCTACCGCAATCGCGGAGGCACTCGACAAGTATCCCGAGGCGGATGCCACGTCCGTGCTGCGGTTGTGGGCGGTTATGCTCGCCGGGCCGGAGCAGGCCAGCGCCGGCGACATTGCCTCCGGTGCCCTGGGCGCGCTCAGTATCAAATCGACGGCCGCCGCTGCCCGTTGCCTGCGGGCGTTGCGGGCCCAGGGGATGGCCGAGGAAGCCGCCCGTGCTGGGCACCGTATCTTCTACCGGGCGGTGTTGCCGCAGGACGATGTTGGACCGACGAGGCTCGGCTGGCGGTGCGGAACTGGGCCGCCGCGCTTTTCCGAGCCCGGCCGCATGTATGCCCTGGAGCGGATCGACGCGCCCGGCGAGGCGATCACTCCTGCAAATCCCGAAGCTTTCAACAGTTCGGTGCACCTTGCCAAACCGTCGCCCCCGCCACCTTCGTCCCTGCCGTCGATGGGCCGTTGCCCCCACCGACCCCACCCGAACGCTGTCGTCAACCGCATCGCCGGCCTGGTCGCCGCCGAGCGGGGTCTCACGCTGCCCACAGCCTGTCCCAGGTCATGCCGTTGCCGGACCGGCCATCGCCGGCACTGGCCGAGTTCCTGTCAGCCACCGACTTGACCTACGCAC
Organism: Dactylosporangium sp. CA-152071; assembly: GCF_050936335.1. NCBI lineage: Bacteria > Bacillati > Actinomycetota > Actinomycetes > Micromonosporales > Micromonosporaceae > Dactylosporangium > Dactylosporangium sp. CA-152071. The sequence goes on from NZ_JBNJMZ010000004.1 coordinate 5,749, forward strand.
AGCAGATATACACCGAGCACCATGAGGTGCTGCACCGCGACGACGCGACGCGGTGCAGCACCGCGACATCGCCGCCCGCTCACCCGACGACCAACGCCCGGAAATTTCCAGACGCCGCTGGACCTCGCCCAGGCCGGGCACACCAACCTGGCCTCTCCTACCTGCAAACGCCACAACCAACCGAGCGGCAACTGCTGCTGCGCACCATCCGGCACGACGACGCACCGTCCGACCACCACGCCAAATGCTGACCCCGATACGGCGCCATCGAGATGCCCCAAGCTCAACCTGCGCGATCGGATACCGCAGGCGGGCGCCGGCCCGGCCCAGGTCCAGCCCTTCCGCTGCTGATCACGATCGGCTTCCGGCCTGGATCTGACATCCAGCTCGCCAACTGACCAACCGCAAACTCTGCCGTGCCTCCACCGCAGCGTCGCCGACCCCGGCAGCCGACGTGTGGCTGCCGGGGTCGCGGCCTGCGACGTCCGCCCCGAACCGTTCATCTGCATCAAGACGGCGAACGGGATCCTCGAGACGGGTCGCCGCCTGCTGTCAACGAGTGCACGACTCGGCGACCGGTGTTCCACGACCGCGTTCAACCCTGGTCGCCAGGCGGCGGTGTGCTCGGACGCGGTCCTCTGTCGCCTGCCGACGGCTCCCGGCTGAGCAGGCTGCGGTCGAGCAGGTCGGGCTCGTCCGGGTCCCACGCGGACCGGTTGTCGTCGGCGGGTGAGGGTTCCGGCGCTTCGACGGGCTCCGCCGGGCTTTCGGTACGAGCCCAGCGCCGGACGCGGACCATGAACAGGGCGACGGCACCCAGGGCTACCACCGCGATCACGGCGAGCGCCAGCCAGGCAGTGCCGGTCGAACCACCGTCCTTGCCACCGGGGGAGTTGCCGTCATCGGCCGCTGTTTCGGTCACGGCCGCGGCCGCGTCGATCATGCCCCAGCCGAACTGTGCGTCGGGTGCGCCGCTGCCCATCCGGTTGGCGGTGTGCGTCAGCCGGTCCTTGACCTGGACCGCGGTCAGCTTCGGCTCGGCCGAGCGGACCAGGGCGGCGGCGCCGGCGACCAGGGCGACCGCGTACTGATCGCCGGCGACACCGATCTCTCCGGTGCCGGCGATACCGAGGCTGCGCAGGTCGACCCCCGGGGCGACGACATCGACGAGCCCTTCGGGATAGCGACTGGCGAGTGCACCGGCCGGGTTGACGGCACCGACGAGCAACAGTGCGCCGGTCGATCCGTCGCCGGGCGCCGCCGGCGGAGAGCCCTTGGCGGGTGCGGCGGCGACGACGAGGACGTCATGGCGCAGTGCGAGCGCGATCGCCTCGGCGATGGCCGGGTCAGCGACGTCAAACCCGGCGCCGAGCGCGACGACATCGGCGCCCGCGGCGACTGCGACCTCGAGAGCGGACGCCTTCGCGGCACCGGTCATCGCCGCGCCCGTGTCGTTGACCCGGATCGGCAGGATCTGTGCGGCGGGCGCGACGCCGAGCGGCTGTTCACCTCCTGCGGCGATAAGGCCGGCCATGGCGGTGCCGCTGCCAAGGCAGTCCTGGTCGCCGCGCCCCTTTCCGGTGACGAGATCGGCACCGGAAAGGACCCGATCGCCGAACTGCGGCAGGCTGCCGTCGACACCGGAGTCGACGACGGCGACGGTGACCCCGGTGCCGCGAGCCTTGTCCCAGACGCGACCGGCGTCGACGCGCTCGCGCGCCCAGTCGGTCTTGGGAACGGCGGCGCCGAGGACGCAGCCGTTCGGCCCCGTCGGGTTCGCGGCCGGTGCCGTAGTTTTCGGTGGTACCACCGATGCGCTCGTCGGTGCGGCGGTCGACGGTGCGCTCGTCGGCGGCGGGGTGCTGCCCGTGGGTCTCGTGGGGTCCGCCGCGGGGGCCGTTGGGGCCGCGGTGCCGGGTAGCTGGCCGTAGCGGACGCCGGCGCCGACCGCGTCCCAGGGCAGGACCAGGACCCAGCCGACGCGCAGCTGCCCCGGGTCGGTGAGGACCCCTCCGTCGGGCTGGGTGCGGCCCGCATTGAGGCGGTACAGGTCAGCGGCTCGCTTTTGGTCGCCGAGGAGTCGGTCGGCCAGCCCGGTGAGCGTCTCACTGGGGCTGGCGACGGTGTAGTACAGCACGAACGGCGCCTCGGCAGGCGCTGCCGCGACACGACCCGGCGCCGCCAGCAGCAGCGCCGCCAACAGCGCGGTGAGCAACACGGGCACACCTCGGCGGGTGGTGACCACAGCTTTCCTCCTCCGCGGGCTTGCATGGGACCCCCGGTAGACGGACGTGGCGGCCGCGAGGTTCACGCCCCATGCCGGCGGGCATCGCCGCGACGAACGTTCGACGTTCACGGTGACGAGGAGCGCCTCGACCCATGGGAACGGTGCGCCACCAAACTGACCGACGCCTGCTTCGTGGCAGCGTCCCGGTGTGCGGTAGCAGATCACAGGGCGAGGCCGCCAGCGTCCAGACTGGCGGCCTGCCGCACCGCATCGCATACCGCTGCCTTAAGTAGCGCACAACGAACAGCTGGGTGTCATGTCCCCTGTGCCGCCCCGGCCGCTGTCCCAAAACGGGCGACACGGGGCCCGGGAGAGCCGATGGGGCTGCGCGGAGGCGCGCTGATCCTTACGTGCCACCGACGTTCTGTCATCCATCTCACGACTGGTCGGCGTGCCCGGCACCGCCAGGCACGCCGGCAGCAATCTATCTGTCCGGGGTGGAATGGTTAGCCCCGGTCTTTCGTTACCGCTGATCGTGGTGGCTGAGACGGTTTGTTGATCTTGGTTTGGGTCGGTGGGGTGTGCTGGCGTGCCGAGGTCCCGGCGCGTTGGCCGGTTTCCTCCGTGCGGTGTCGACGCGGTGGGGTGCGGGTGTCAGCCGGTGGGGCGTGGTAGCCCGTTGAGTCGGGTGAACGCGGTGACGAGATCTGTTGCCCAGGGCCAGGTTTCGGCGATTCGTAACCGGGTGCTGCGGGCTGTGCGGGTGATCCGTGCGGCGACGTGCAGGAGCCGGTAGCGCAGCTTCTTCGGTTCGGCGGTGGCGAGGGCCCCGTTGAGGAGGAGCATCTGGGTCCAGGCGAGCAGGTCGATCCCGGTCAGGGCGAGTTGCAGCCAGGCCTGGTTGATGGCGAAGACACGGGAGGGGAACCGGCCGAAGCCGGTGTCCTTGCCGCATCTGATGCGGTCTTCGACGCGGGCGTGGCCGCGGTGGCGGGCCTCGAGGTGCTGCACGGATCTGTTGCCGGGTGGGGTGTCGGTGGCGAATACCTGGTGGCGGAGGCCTTCGACGGTGTCGAACAGGGACAGTTGCGCGCCGGGGTGTGGTTCTTCGCGGCGGACGATGAACCGGGTGCCGGGTGGGTAGCTGTCGTCGGGGACGAGGCCGGTCAGTTCGCAGATGTCGGCGCCGTCGCGGGGTTCGCCGTCGCTGTCGAGGGCCGGGACCCATTGCAGGTGCTGTTTGGCGGTGAGGATGGCTTGGCGGATCGGTTCGGTGATCGCGACGCCGACGGAGAAGCGGGCGTCGACGCCGGTGGCGCGGAGGTCGCGGATGTGGGCGAGGAGCCCTTGGGTGCAGCCGGCGGAGTCCGACCGGATCAGGATCGGGGTGCCGTGCCGCATGTGGTCGGGGATCTGGGTGAGGGCGTCGTCCAGGACGGTGATGTGATCGGCGGTCGTGTTCGACCCGGCGCGGCCCTCACGTAACAGTCCGGACAGCGCTTCGCGGGTGTTGTCCAGGAAGCAGAACAGCGGGTGGTACCCGAAATTCTTCTTCCAGGTCGGGGTCGCGGCTTCTTTCTCGGAGTGGCAGATCACGATGGAGGCGTCCAGGTCGAGGACCAGACCTGGGACGGGTAGGCCGGCGGCGGTGGTCTGTGGCAGGCCGCCGTGTGTGTCGATCCGTTGCGCCCACGCGATCTCGCGTGCCTGGGCTCGCGCGGTGCCGAGCCGGCGCAGCACCGCACTGTCCATGCTGGACAGCAGGCGCCACGCGGTCGGATCGGACGCGACCGGCCCGAACAATGCCGCCTGGTCGCGGAGAACAGCCAGGTCCGAGATCGTTTCACCGCCGTCGGCGAGCATCACCGCCAGGTCGACCGCGATCCGGCCGGGGTCGTGGCCGCCTCGACGCTGCCGCAACCCGGCGAGCGCATCACTGCACGCGACGGTCAGACCGGTCACATCGGCGACGTCGGTGAGTAGGCGCGCACCGGCATGACCGACGACGCCACGACCGTCGGCGGACACCACAACCCTCGGACGCGTTCCGGTACGCTTCACCATGCAGGTGCCCTCCGGACGGATGGATAAGGACCCTCGACAAGTCCTATCTTCCCAGCCCAGGTGTGCCACGAACGTCGATGGAGGTCCTATGTGGACGGTTCCTCTGGAGGCGGTGCTGCGTGGAAGATGAGGGTATTGGCCCCTCGGAGTCGCTCTGTGGGGGGAGGCTTCAAGCCGCCACCTGCTGCGTTGGCTGAAGACCGTCGTGGTGAGCGAGGTGGAAAAGGCGCCGGTTGAGGCGTCAGGCGGGGATCGGGAAGGCGTTGCGTCACAGCCTGCGAAGTGTCGAAAGGGATCTTGGTCGACATCGAAACCGGGGTATCTGAACTGCTTCGGGATGAGTCTGGCGGTCACCCACTTACTGGCCAGGCGGTGTCCGGCATGTAGGCGGCGCGAGCTCGATCTGCGGCTTTCGCGTGGAACGTGGGAAGGCGGAGCCGATACGGCCGTCCGGGGTCGGAACCTGTCAAGTCAACTGAGACAGTTTCTTGATTTTGTTTAGCTTTGTGCTGGTGGAAGGTTGGTCGCCGCCGTGGCGGCGACCTGTTCGAGGGCGTTGTCGTCTGGTTTGTTGATCCATGCCCGTTCCGGGAGGCGGGGCGGCTGTGGACGGCGGCGGCCGAACCGTTCGGGATGCGCGGCCCAGGCGGCGTCGAGGGTGCGTTGCCGCTGTTCACGGATCTGCCCGGCGGTGCCGTGATGGACCGACGCCGGGGTGTGCAGGCCGATCCCGGAGTGTCGGTGTTCGTGGTTGTAGTAGGTGTAGAAGGCTTCGCAGTGCTGCCGGGCGTGCTGGATCGACCCGAACCGGTCCGGGAACGTCGGGTCGTACTTGAGTGTCTTGAAGCTGGCCTCGATGTACGGGTTGTCGTTGGTGTCGGCGCTCACGGAATTCCGGTTCTGGCTCACGAAAAGTGGACCGGTAGCGGACGGTGATGTCAGTTGGGTTGAAGGATTCGGAGGCGGAGGAGGTCGAAGTTGGCTCGGCCGTACATTTGCCTTTTGAGCATTTTGACCCTATTAACTTGACCTTCGACAGCGCCGGAACTCCAGGGCAGAGTGAGGCTGGCAGTGACGGCGGCCTGGTCGCGTCGGACACCTTTGACGAACGAGTGCAGCCCGGGGAGGTCGTCGGCCAGGACCTTGGCCATCCATTGTGGAAGGTCAGCGCCGGTGAGGTTCCGCATCATCGCAGCGAAGTCCCGGACATGGTCGGCCAGTGTCTGCAGTGCCGGGCACCGTTGGTAGATCGCGGTGAGGCAGGCCTGGTCCTCGGCGCGGAGGTTAGCCGGGTCGGACATGATCCAGGTGGCGACCCGGCGCGGCTTCGGTGGGGTCGGCGGGGCGGGCGTGGCTCGACGTTTCGGCCGGGTGCCGCCGGTGGATGTGGTGCCACGGAACGGTTGCAGGTATCGGCGTACGGTTTGAATGCTGCCGCGGAAGCCCTGTGCGCGGATCTCGTCGAGCAGCGTCGTAGCATCGGTGCAGCCGTCGTCCCAGCGTTGGCGCAGATACGGGGCGTAGGTGTCGATGAGCGTTTCGCGGCGGGTGTTGGCGAGCAATTCGTCCACGTCGGACGCATCGGCGAAGCGGCGCACCGTTTGCGGGTCCAGGCCGAGACGCCGGCCGATCTCGGCGCGGGTACACCCTTCGGCGAGCAACGCCTGCACTGCGGCGTGCCGCTCCCGGGTCCTCGTCACAAGCCGGATCTCCTTATCCGGCAACGGTTGTTGCGGTTGGGCCGGGTCTGGTGCGGGCGGAGCCTGTGGTTCGGTCGGGGGCATGGCCGGGGTGGGCCGGTCGGTAGGCGGTGGTGCGGGTTCGGGGAGGCTGGCCCGGTGGGCCACCACCACGGTTTCGACGGCCTCACCGAGGTTGTGCCACACATGCCACCGATCGGCCACCTGGATCGCGTCCGGAGCGCCGGTGCGGGCACCGTCGGCATATGCACCGGCCCGATCCCGACAGATGATGTCCGCGCCTGGGTGCGCCACCAGCCATGCGGCGAGGGTGCCGGCCTCCCGGTCGGGCAGGACATCGATCGGCTGGCGGGTGTCCATGTCGAGCAAGATCGTCGCATAGGTCTGGCCTTTGCGGAGGGCAAAATCATCGACGCCGAGTGCTCGTGGCGCGGTGCGGACCTCGGCGGCGGGGGCCGCGCGGAGCAGCCGGAGCAGGGTGTGCCGGCTGACCTTGATCGAGAGGTTCGCGGCGAGCCGGGCCCCGGCCCGGCCGGCCAACGCGGCGCCGATGCCGTGCAGCATGCCCCGCACCGCCACGCTGCGCCGGCTCCGCGGCATCGTCAGGTCGGGTACCTGCTCGGCGAAGGTCCGTTTCGTGCAGTCGATGTTCCGGCAGGTGAAGCGGCGCACCTGCAGCACGATCCACACCGGTCGGCCGCTGATCGGGGCGTCGCGGAAGCGGCGGTGGTACCGCACATGCACCGACCTCGACTCGGTCTCGCAGACGGGACAGGCAGCCGTGTCGCCGCGGACCCGGGCGTGAAGCCAGACCGCGTCGGGGCGGGTCTCGGCCCGTTCCACGACGACCCGGTCGAGATGCGGCAGCCGCAGCCCGACTACTGGTTGATCAAGCACCGCGCCATGATCACCGACGATCGCCCGCCGGCAAAGCCGCGCAGCTCAACGGCCATGCCACCCGTGTGCCGATTTCGCCTACCGACGGTGTCGAAGCTGGTCCGAAGACATCAACGTGATCGTCCGCCACCCGTCCACTTTTCGTGAGCCAGAACCCGGAATTCCCCAGCTGTAGCGGTCTGCCGCTCACGGAATTCGGCTCTGGCACTCATTCGGTGATCGGCGGATGGGGATGTCAGTGCTGGGCGAGGATACGTTTGCGGAGCAGGTCGAGGTTGGCGCGGCCGTACATGGCGCGTTTGATGGCCTTGGCTCTGGTGACGGCGCCTTCGACTGCTCCTGAGCTGTGGGGCAGGGTGAGGCCGTTGGTGATGGCGTCCTGGTCGCGGCGCATGCCGATGGCGAGGGATCGCAGTGCGGGAAGGTCGTCGCCCTCGATCGTGGTGAGCCAGCGTTCGAGGTTGCCGCCTTGCCGTCCGGTCATCATGACGGCGAAGGCGCGCACGTATTCGGCGGTGCGGTCGAGTTCGGGGCAGCGGTCCCGGATCTGGCGAAGATAGGCGCGGTCGGCATCCGTGAGCCGGTCAGGTCTGGTCATGATCCATCGGGTCGCGTGGCGCGGCTTGATCGGGCGTGGCCCGGGTTGCGGGATGTGGTGGTGGCCGCGGAACTGGTGCAGGAAGCGTCGGACGGTCAGCTTGCCGCCGCGGTAGCCCTGCTCGAGCAGTTCCCGGAACAGCGCTGCGGCGTCGGTCTGGCCGTGGTTCCAGCGTTCGATCAGGTAGGCCTTGAACGGGTCGAGTTTGGTCACCCGGTGCGTGGCCTTGAACAGCAGCTCGTCGAGGCTTTCGGCGCGGGCGAACCGTCTGACCGTTCCCCGCTCCAGGTTGAGCTCCCGGCAGATCGCGCTGAGGGACTTGCCTTGGGCCAGCAGCGTCTGCACTGCGGCGTAGCGTTCCTGAGTTCGGGTGACCAGGCGCCGTTCGCGGCCGTGGACGTCACGGACGCCGTCAGGCGCAAGTGCGGTCTGCACGGGTGCCGGTTCGGGCTGCTCCTCGGCGGCGGGTTCGGGCGGGTGCAAGCAGGCCCGGTGGGCCAGTACCGTCTTCTCGACGGCCTCGCCGAGGTTGGCCCACAGGTGGTAGCGGTCGGCGACCTGGATCGCGTTCGGGGCGCCGGCTCGGGCGCCGATCGCGTAGTTGCCGCCGCGGTCGCGGCAGATGACACGCACGCCAGGATGCTGGCGCAGCCAGTCGGCGAACGCGTCCGCGCTGCGGTCGGGCAGCACGTCGATCGGCCGGTGCGTCGCCATATCGAGCAGGATGGTCGCGTAGTTCTGACCTTTCTTGATCGCGAAGTCGTCGACGCCAAGCACCTCCGGCGCCTGGACTGGGCGGTCTGGGATGCGGCGGATGATACGCAGCAACGTCATCCGGTTGACCGGGACTTCGAGCGCGTCGGTCATCCGCGCACCCGGCCGGCCGCCCAGCGCCAAAGCGATAGTCTCCAGGACGCCGCCGGCCAACTGGGTCCGACGTGCATACCGTGAAGCCAGGCCGCTCTGCTCGGCGAAGATCTTCCGGTCGCAGCTGGCATCGGTGCAGAAGAACCTGCGCACCATCAGCCGGATCAGCACCCGACGCCCAGCAATCGCCAGATCGGCCAACCGACGCCGATACCGGCTATGCACCCTCACAGACGTCCCGCGGCAGCTCGGGCACGATGCCGCCGACACAACGCACCGCGCCTCCACATGAACGCTCGACTCCGCCAACACAACCCGGTCCACCACAACGCCATGCAGATGCGGGAACAACGCGCCAACAAGCTCCACAAGGGAACGATCAAACCATCAAGATCAGTCGATCACCGGATGAGTGCCAGAGCCGAATTCCGTGAGCGCCGACAGCCAGGCCGCCTCCGCCATCCGGTGTCCCAGAGCACGACGAAGCCGCAGATAGTCCGCAAGATGCCCGCGCAGCCCGTTCATGCCGCGGCCCCGGGCCATGGCTGGGCGACTTGGCGCAGCGCGGCGAAGTCGACCTTCGCATAGAGCGCGGTCGTGGCCAGATCCTGATGCCGCAGCACCTGACCGATCGCGGTCAGCCCGGCGCCCTGGCGCAGCATCTGCGCTGCCAGGGCATGCCGCAGCCGGTGCGGTCCCACCCGGGTGAGCCCGGCCCGGACGCAGGCCCGCTCGACGACGTCGCCGACCAGATCCGCACGGATCGGCGTGAGTGGCGCTCGACCGGTCAGGAACAGGTGCCGGTCACCCAGCTGGGGACGTGCGTCGCAAGGTAGGCGACCACGGCCCCGCCGACCTCGACCGGCAGCGGGAGCCGGTCCTCGCGCCGGCCCTTGCCCCGCACGACAATCTCACCGCAGCGCCAATCGACATCGTCGAGCCGCAGCCTGGCCACCTCGATCGATCGCAGCCCCAACCGCGCCACCAGCATCAGGATCGCGTAGTCGCGGACCCCGACCGCGCTGCCGCGCGGACACCGGTCCAGCAACAGTTGAACGTCGCCCGGCGCCATCGTCGACGGCACCGAGGCCAGCCGCCACCCGCCGACCGGAGGAACCGCCGTCCCCAGCTTCATCGCAATGACGCCACTGAGGTGCAGGAACCGCATCAGCGACCGGAGCTCGGCCACCCTGCCCTTCGCGGAGCCCGACGAAACCCGTCCGCACTCCTGCAGCAGAAACGCGTTCAGGTCCGCTCCGGTCAACTGCTCCGGTGTGAACCGGCCGCCGGTCATCGCGCGCTCGGTCAGAAATCGACGGGCCGTGTTCTCATATCGCAGCATCGTGGACGCCGACAGGCCGCGATCGCGGTGCATCCAGCTGCGATAGCGCCCCAGCAACGGATCCAGCGGCGTTGCCGCGAGCCGCGCCGCTGGTACCACGCCGACGCCGCGCAGGAACGTCAGCAGCGGCAGCCAACCCCGAGCTCCAGCCAGCCTGCGACGACCAGCCTGCCGCCGATCCAGCAGAAACTCCTGCAGCCGGTCCTCGCTCAAATCGGCGACCTCGAGCCGCTCCCGGTCCAGCCACTGCCCGACCTGGCCCAAGTCCTTGAGCATGTTCCTGACCGTCAACGGCGCATAGCCACGCTCCGCCAACCAGTCCCGATAACCGTCGACCTGCGCCGCCAGAGCGCCGGCCTTCCGGCGTGGACTCGCCATCCTCATCACCCCTCTCACGGGAAGCGCGTGCTTCCCCTGATCAGGGCCGTGCCCCGGCTCCAGAACTATGCCGACATCACCACGCCGATTTGTAACTGTTCAGCTGGTTCCTGGTAGCCAGGTCCGTCCATTGTGGAGGCGGGTGAGTGCGTCGAGGGCGTTGATGCCCTGTTTGCGGGCGGTGGACAGGTAGCTGCGGATGGCGCAGAACGTTTCGGCGCCGGTCCAGGTGCGTAGCCCGCCGCTGATCTTCTGCCGGAGTTTGACCATGCGGATGTCGCGTTCGGCCTGGGAGTTGTCGAACGGTACGCGCAGGTCGTGGGCGAAGCGCAGCACGTCGGTGGCGAATCCGCGTAGCCGGGCCAGGAGGTTGACGGCGGGTGGTCGGGCGCGGTGGCCCGGCGGGGTGGGGTTGGCGGCCCTGCCGGCGGCGATGATGGTGTCGTAGCGTTGTCGGTAGACGTGCAGCAGGCGTTCGCCGATGGCCTCGGCCCCGTCGGCGCGGGCGGAGCGGGTCATGTCGTTGATCTCGCACAGCAGCCGGATCAGGTTCTCCGCCCAGGTCTGGGACGGGTCGGCGTCGAGGACGCCGGCGAGTTCGCGTAGGTGGTGGGCGTTGCACAAAGCGTGCGCGGTGCCGTAGCGGCGGTAGGGGGTGTAGCCGTCGTGCACCGCGATGCCGGTGAACACGGGCAGGACCCCGGCGGCGGCCATGGCGTCGTGGCCTCGGGACGGGTGCACCGCAAACAGCGACAGCGTCGCGGTTGACGCCGAGTGCACCCACGCGCCGGCGCCGGCCACGCGCAGCCCGGTCTCGTCGAAGTGCGCCACGGGTGCGGCGGCGATCCGGTCCCGGACCGCTGCCAGGAACGGGCCCAGCCGGTCGCTGGTGCGAGCGAGCACGGTGAGCAGGGTGCCCGCGGACATGCCGACACCGAGCAGGTCCGCCAGGGTCTCGCAGGCGCGCTCATAGGGCAGGTGCTGGTAGCCGACCAGATAGGCGCCGATGGCGCGGACCCGCGGCCCGTACTGCGCCGGCGCGCCCACCCCGTCGGGCAGGGCTGCCATCGTGACTGTCCCGCACCCGCAACGGCGGTGCTCCAGCTGGTGCTCGGTCACCTCGAGGCGTACCTCGGGCAGGTCGAACACCTGCCGTGCCTCGACCGACGTCACCGGTGCCCGGCGCAGCGAGCGGCCGCACCCGCCACACGCGACCGGGGTGTGCACGAGCACCCGGTCCGGTTCGGCGACCTGCCGCAGCGTGAACCCGGCCTCACCCGGCTGCTTGCCCGGGGCCTGGCCCGAGGACTGCCGCCGCGACCGCGGCGGCGGCTTCACCGGCCCGTCTGACGACGGCGGCTTCGACGACGTCCGCGAATCCTTGCGCAGCAACGCCTCCAACTCAGCCACCCGCCGCGTCAACACCTCGATCCGCGCGTCCCGCTCAACCAGCGAGGACTCCAACCGGGCCAGCCGCCCCAGCAACTCGGCAACCGGCAGCGAATCGGACACGCCACCCAGGATGGGGGCTCTTCGAAGTTAGGCGGGGTTGAGGTGTCCGCGGTGGCGGCGGGTAGTTGCGGTGCGGGTGCGTAGTCGCTGGTTTTCGGGGTTGCGGAAGCCGTAGGCGTCGCGGGCGACGGTCTTGATGACGCGGTTGGTGCCCTCGGAGCCGGCGTTGGTGATGCCGGTGGTGAGGAATGCCAGGATCTGCGGCCACCAGGTCTCGACGGTGGTGGCGAGCCGGTGCAGTTCGGGCAGGTCGGAGGCGGCGCAGCGGGTGTAGAAGCGGTGCAGCAGGCGGTGGATGTGTTCGCGGTCTGGTTGGTGACGGGCGGTTGCGAGCAGGTCGAGCAGGTCTTCCTTCGCGTTCCACGCGGTGAGGATCGGGGTGCCTATCTTGGTCGGGAGGGCGGCGAGGGTGTCGGCCAGGCGGTCGACGTGCTTGCCGGGCATGCGGGCTGCGGATCGGGTCAGCCGGTTGCGGATGCGCCATTCCGGGTCGCTGCCGCGGCCGCGACGCCCACGCTGGGTCAGGGTGGTCCGGCGGCGGACCTCGGTGACGGCCCGGTTGGCCAGTTGCACGATGTGGAAGTGGTCGACGACCAGCAGCGCGTGCGGCAGGGACTGGCGGATCGCGGCCTTGAACACGGTGCACATGTCGATCGCGACGGCTTGGACCTGTTCGCGCCAGGCTGGTGGGCGGGCGGTGAGCCAGCCGGTGACCGCTGCGGTGGTGCGGCCTTCGACCTGGGCGAGCAGGCCTTGGCCGTTGGACAGATCCACGAAGCCGACGTGCCATCGGTCGGCGGTGACGGTCCAGGAGGCGGCCTGTTCGTCCCAGATCCAGCGGGGCTTGCCGCGGCGGATCTCGTCGATGCCCAGCACCGTGACCGGATCGGGCTCGACCGGCAACACTGCCGCGGCGTGGACGGTGAACGCGGCCGCGGCGACCGGCCAGGAGATGCCATGGTCGCGGGCGGCCTGCACCACAGTGCGTCCGGCGTCGGCGACTGCGGCCCCGGCGGCCTGCCGCAGCCGGGTGGTCAGCCGGGCACGGGCCGGAACCTGGGTGACCTGCTCGGTGAAGGTCCGCCGCCGGCATCCGGCCAGATCGCAGAACCATCGCCGCTTGCGCCACCGCAGTCGGCTGGTCCTGCCGGCGACAGGAAGATCCCTCGGTCGGGTTGTCGTCCACTGCTTGACCCGGACCGCCGGCGTCCCGCAATCGGGACAGCAGCGCGCCTGCTCGTCCGCGGTGACCAGGTGGACCACCGGTCCGCCCGCACCGTCATCCTCGACCCCGACGACGGCCAGGCCCTCCAGGCCCAGCAGTCGGGTCGTATCGTTGACCATGCCCGTGGCTCTTCTGTTGTGATTTCCCTGCCTCAGCAACAGAGATGATCACCGATGAGCCACGGGCACCCCTCACCGGGGCGCCCCCGGACACGGGTGGCACACGCGAATCCCGCTCAACTTCGAAGAGCCAGGATGGGCCAGAACACCCACCAAGATCAAGACCTACCAGCAAGAACCTGCTGAATGGTTACGCCGATTTCACTCGATCGAGGACCACCGATTCGGCATAGTCCCGGTCTCGGCATAGATCGATTTATGCCGTACTCGACATAAATTGATGAACTGGGATACATGGAACTCGACAAACGCGGCGCTGAGCTGCTCTTCCAGGTCCTCACCGAACGGGAGGAGAAGGCGTCCGTCGCGATCGCGTCCAATGAGGCGTTCTCCGGCTGGACCAAGACCTTCACCGACCCGCGGCTCTGCGCCGCGATCGTCGACCGTCTCACCTTCGGCGGCAACATCATCCAGACCGGCACCGATTCCTACCGCCTCGCCCGAACCAAAACCACCCTCACCGGACAGGCCCCACCCCGCGACTGACGAACAGCGCAGCAATCCACCGCGGACCTGCCCGAACCGGAGACCGCAGCATGACCGACAACCCCGGCGACCCCGCCATCCCCGGCCCGGCCGACCGGGTGCGGCTCAACGCCGCTCTCGCCGCGACCGGCGCCGAGACCGGCTTCTGGGACGACCGCGGTCGCCCCGCACCCTGGCCCGACGACATCGACGAATGGCAACCCGAAACCGGCGAGCCCGGCGCCCCGGAAGCCTGACGAACGACTCTTCTGACCAGCATCTGATTCATAACCACGAGCTTGATCCTGCCGACGGTCGCGAGACCATGCCGATCTTGCCGCACGACGAGCACATGGAGCGTTTCGGTCGATCGCTCTCAACCCGACGCATGACAACTGTCGCCCGAGGTGGATAGTCAGCGCCCGGCGCCTAGGGGTGGGGTTCTCAGCCGAAAGCGCGGGTCCCGATGACTGTCCTACCGTCCGCTGCATACACCGGAATGACCCGCGGCGGTCTGCCTTCGTTCTGCCGCGACCACTCGACGGCGTCCGCAGGGTCGGTGAACTCGGGCGAGTCGAGATCGTCTTTCCGCACATACCCTCGTTGACCCTGCCCGAACGACACGAGGATCAGGTCAGGCGCCTGGCCGGGCGACCCGGCCTCGGCGGCCGAACCATACGTCTCACCAGATGCATTCCGGGGATAGCCAGGATCTGGGCCACTTGTCGCCACGGGGACGGCCCGTTCGGTGTTGAACAGCTGGGGGTTCGAGGCGTTGCTCGATTCGTCCATGGCGTCCATGATGCCGGGCGGTCGCCATGCCGGCACAACAGCTGGCCGCCGGCATGGTCAACCTGACCTGCATAGTCGGAACCAGATCGACCTTCCACCGAGCGTCTTGATCAACGGCCGACGAGCCCAAGACGAACCCCTCGAACCAGCTGTCAACCTCATTAACACCCACGGCCCCGGCGTTGTTCCGGCTTGAGGTGTTCTGTCCGTGTTGAGGATCGGACAGGGCGGGAGTTGTGGGACGAGCGCGACTTCTGATGATCTTTTGGGTGTCTAGTCCTGAAGATCATCCGTGGAGTCGCGCTCGTGTCGTCATCTTCCCTGATCGACCCTGTTGTTGGCCACCTTGCTGATCTGGCGTTGTGGGAGGCCGAACTCGCCGCGGACCGGGACGGCGTCGATCCGTTGTCGGTGGCGTCGCCGCTGGTGCAGCGGTTGCGGCAGGTGCCGGACCCGCGCCGGTTACGAGGGCTTCGCCATCCGCTGCTGGTGGTTCTGGTCCTGACCGCGTGCGCGACGCTGGTGGCGGGCAACGACTGCGTGACGGCGATCCGGCAGTGGGCGGCGCGGACCCCGCAGGATGTCCTGCACCGTCTCGGAGCTCGGCGTAACCCGCTGACCGGCCGGTACCTGGTGCCCAGCGAACACACCTTCCGGCGGGTCCTGGCCGGCCTGGACGGTGACGCCCTGGATGCGGCGACCTGCGGCTACGCCGCCGACGTGGTGCGTGGTGACGCCCCGCCTCCGGTGATTGCCGCCACCGCTGACGAACCGGCCGAGCGTGAGCAGCGCCGCGCCGCGGTCCGGGCGGTAACCCACCCGGCGCCGGCAGGGCTGCTGCCCGCGGTCGCGATCGACGGGAAGCTCTTGCACGGCACCCGCACCGAAGCTGGGCAGGTGTTCCTGGTCGCCGCGGTCACCCACGAGCGCGGGGTGATCCTGGGTCAGCGCCAGGTCGGCGACAAGCGAGGCGAGACCACCGTGATCCCCGACCTGCTCGCACCCCTGGACGTGGCCGGCATGCTGCTGACCCTCGACGCGCTGCACACGACGAAGCAGACCGCCCGGCTGATCACCGGACCGCTGAACGCCCACTACCTGCTGATCCTGAAGGGTAACCAG
Organism: Dactylosporangium sp. CA-152071; assembly: GCF_050936335.1. Classification (NCBI taxonomy): domain Bacteria; kingdom Bacillati; phylum Actinomycetota; class Actinomycetes; order Micromonosporales; family Micromonosporaceae; genus Dactylosporangium; species Dactylosporangium sp. CA-152071. Next base: position 21,117 of record NZ_JBNJMZ010000004.1, read on the forward strand.
CCCCTCGCGCTGCAGGCCGCGCAAGCGCTGCTATCCGGCACCGACACCGAGTTCGCCGACCGCACCAGCGTCACCGACGATCGGGGACACGGACGTACCGAACGCCGGACCCTACGCGTCGCACCCTGCCACGACACGGTGTTCCCCGGCGCCCGGCAAGTCTTCCGGCTACGCCGCGACACCGGCGGCCTCGACGGCGTACGCACCAGCAAAGAAATCATCCACGGCATCGTCAGCCTCGACGCAGAGCAGGCCACCCCGGCACACCTCAACCACTACGCGAGAGGGCACTGGACTGTCGAGGACCGTCTACATCGGACCCGGGACGTGACCTTCCATGAGGACGACTCCCAGCTCAGAACCGGCACCGCACCACGCGCTGCGGCCACCTTCCGCAACCTGGCCCTGAACACCTTCCGCCTCGCCGGACGCGCCAACATCGCCCACGCCCGCCGCGACCTACACGACCGCACCGACACCTTCGCCGTCTACGGCATCTAACCTTGAGTTTTATCCCTTGAGTGCCTGATTGTTGACTTTTGGTGTGTCCACTGTGGACTTCTTCTTGCCGACTGGGTAGCGGGTTCGCGGAGGCCGGGTGCTACCCACGGGACGGCCGGGACCAGGATTGGTGGTTTTCGGCCTACCGGCCGGAGTGCCCAGATGCCGGCGCAGGTTACGGAAACCCCGGCGGACCCGTCCAGGGGTCATCGACCGCCCCGCAGGGATCGTCTTCTCCCAGGGACGGCGTAGATCAGTCGTGAGGTCTTCGCCAGCCGCAGCTGGGCGTGCGCGGCCAGGATCAGCCATGTCCAGCGTTCACCCTGCTCAGGAGTACGAATCTGCGGGGCGGTCCAGCCCAGGGTGGACTTGAGCAGCCGGAAGGTGTGTTCCACATCGAACCGGCGGAGGTAGGTCTTCCACAGCAGGTCCAGGTCAAAGACGGTGCCCGGTGGTGCGGTGTGCCACAGCCACAGGTCTTGCGGCGCCCGGTTGCCGGGCAGACGCTCGACCTGGATGCGGATCACGGTGCCAGCCACGACCGGTAGCACCCCCTCGAAGTCGGTCCAGCCGGCCTGTCTGGACAGTTTCTGGTGCAGCCCGTGCCACGCGCTGACCATCACCTCGCCGTATCGCGGGTTCTGCCCACGCAGCCGCTGATCGGGCGCCGGAAGCGCTGTCGGCTTGGACAGTTCGAACCGGCTGCCGTGCTTCCTGGGCCGGCCCGGCCGACCGTCCTTGCGTCGCTTGGGTGCCGGTGCGTAGAACACCCGGTCGCTGCGCACCCGACCCAGGACCTGCACACCCAGACCGTCGAGTCCGGCGAGATAGGTGATGCGGGTCAGGTCGTATCCGGAGTCGAACGTGAACACCGGCGCGGGCCGCCGCGCGAGCGTCCCGGCCTCCTCCAGACGGGCCAGCACATTGGCGATCTGGGCGACCGTCACCACCGTCACGTCGTCGTCCGGGCCGATACGCACCACGTCCAGCAGCGCGGTCCACGACGACGCACCCCACTCCAACCCGGCGGCGAAGGAGAACGGCCAGCCCGGAATCGTCTTGCGGGATCCGTCGCAACGGCAGGAGGTGTAGCAGTGACACAGCCCCGCAGAGGTCACCGCGTCCGGCCGTGGCCACGCCGAGGTATCCACCGCGATCTTCACCGGACCGTCGTCGGCGGGCTGCCACGACGACGCGATCAGCCCAGCCAGCTGTTCAACGTCGAGATCACCACAGGCCAGCGCGTCATACAACGCCCCGTGTCCACGCCGGAACACCTTCTCCTGCGACAGTTCCACCAGGGAGTCCACCGGACCATCAGCGGTCAACACCGCATCCACGAGCTCGAACAACGCGTCCGCGCGTCTGCTGAAGCACGCATACAATCCGGCTCGGAACGCGACCAATGCCGCACGACACACCGAGGCATCTGTTGCCACCACAGCCTGCAAACCTGGCATAGTAGGCCCCACGGCCACCCCGCATCCTTCGAAGCTTCAGCACTCCGAATGATCACGGGTGGCCGTACCCATATCCTTGCGACACACCGAAACGGCCCGGACGATCTTCTGATCGCCCGGGCCGTTGGTTAAATCTCAAGCTAACAAACCGTGATCAAAACCGACAAAGAAGAACAACGCCGGGGCCGTGCATTAACACCAGGACACCGGTGGGGCCACAATCAACCGTCACACGCATCGCTGTTCATCGCTTTGCCTGAAGCCCGCGCGCCGCCATCCGCGCAACGCGCCACGGGCAAGCCGGGGCCACCTAACACCGCCCGTCCGGGGCCACCAATGACCGTCACAGCCATCGATTCGTGGGCAGTTTGCCATACAGGACTGGGCGCGACGCGCCCACCCATCGACAATTGACGTTCAACGAGTCGATAGGATCCATGCCACTACACCTCCCGCCTGACGGGGCAGGGAGCACCGCCGAGGCCGTTGACCTGCGGAAACGTCCTCGCCTAGTGACACGCCTTGCCACTAGGTAGCCGTGAGTTGTCGCAGCTCAATGCCTGGTTCCGCGCACTAGTTGATCCCTCAACTGCGGAACGTGGGCGAAACACACCCCACGGCACACCGACGTTCCAGGAAACTCGACCCGGCGCCTTCCATGGGCCGTTGCCGGGCAGGGTCAGCCCGCTGCAGCCGCCGGGACAGCCGAGCGCGCGGACCTCATGAAGCAACTTCTTTGCAGCTCAGGGTCAACAGGATGAGTTCGCCGAGCGCTTCGTGGCGCCGGACGTCGCTACCCAGCACTCCGTGTAGCTGCGTGAGCCGCGCATACCACTCCAGCCGGTCATCGCCGGGCAGACAAACGATCGCGGACAGGTCATGCTCCCCGAGATCCGGCTCCTGAACCAGGACAATGTCGATGGCGGCCAGAATGGCCGCGTTGGCACGGTCGATCTCATCCACGGCGGTCGCCGAGGCCAGCCTCGCCAGTGGGTCGGCCGCGTTCCGCAACCGCGCCGGGTCGGCGCCGAAGGCCGTCGCCGCCCGCTGCCGCGGATCCGGCGCGGCACGATAGGCCAGCCCCCACGCGGCATGTCCGAGGGCTGCCAAATCCAGCAAGGCGATGTGCATCGGACCGGTCTGGTCGCCGGTCGCAGCCCGGGCGGTCATCGCCTGCAGCCACCGCCGCACCTCAACGCTGTCCAACTCGGCGGACTGCTTGAGCAGCACAGCACCGGATCGCTCCGGACCGGCCGTCAGCCAGTCGACAAACACCGCCGGCGGCAGATCGCCGGCTGGCCGGGGCGTCCGGGCCGCCGCATCCAGCACCGCGGCGGTCAGCTCGGCGCCGTCGTGCCGCACGGTCACCCCGTCCGGATCGGTGACCGCCCAGACATTCGTCAGCTGCGGCACCGCGCCGCTCATCGCCGCCGGAGGCGCCTGGTGCACCAATGCGACCTCATGCCCGGCCAGCAGCCGCAGCAGGTCCGGAGCCGGCGACGCACCGCCACCCAGCACCACAATTGCCTGTTCGCCGTTCCAACGCAGCCGCTCCAGCACCCGACCCACGGCAATCAGCGTCGCCGGATCCTCGGGTGACTCCACGACGACGGGCCGGCCCAGCCCCTCCGCATGCCCACCGACAACACCCCACAACGGACGTTCGGGGTCCGGTGACGCACCAACGACCAGGACCCCTTCGACCTCGGTCACGCCCTCGGGAAGCATCAGCCGACGCGGCTCGGGGCCCGCCGGTTCCTCGGTGACGACACCCCGCTCCGCCGCCAGGTCGAGCGGGCCGGCGTCGACCTCGTTGGCGTCGGCGGGCAGCAGGAGCGCCTCGCCCGTCGTCCGGAAGTTGCGGACCACCTCGTCCGCGGTCTGCGCGGTGCCGGCCAGCTCGCTGACGACCGGCCCGATCTCGTGCGGCCGCAACGCGTGCCGTTGCACGAACTCGACGAGGTCGACCAGGAACCGGCCAACCATGCCGGCATCGTCGATGTCCATCCGGTCTGTCCCGGTGGCCGGTCCGAGGTCCTGGCGGATGATCGGATGAGCCTGCAGCCGCTGCACCGTCGCCCGCTGCCAGCTCGCCCCGGCATCCTGGGCGGCTCGCACAATGTCGTGGACGCTGCCCGCGACCGCAGCCGCGGCCAAGCGCAAGGACGAATGCACCGTGTGCGACGCGTGGATCAGGTCCTTGGCCTGCTGCGGTGCCACATCGAGCGTATTCTGCAGCCACGCATTGTATCGCTCGACGAGCAGGTCATCGCCGATGTCCTCGAGATCGCGGGCGTTGAGACCCTCATCAGTCAACACCGCTACCAGCGTCGCGGCGCTGTCACCAACCTGCTGACCGACCCGGATGAGCTGAATCTCCAGCCGGGTCACAGCGTCGTAGTCCGCACCGGCGCCGAGTATCGACGCGACGTGCAACGGGTCGGCGTCCAACGTCGACGACAACGCCCACAGCTGCCGCGAGGTCGACCCGATCCGACGTGCCAGGCCGGGGAGGTCGGCTGGGACCCGCTCGATCGTCATGCTCAGTTGACGGATCAGTTCGGGTGCCGTGCCGGTCGTCCGGGCGAGCGCCAGCATCTCGGAGTACTGCAGCCAGGGCCGCTCCCGGAGGTCCACCTCGATCTCCTCGGGTGCCACCCCGAACATGTCGCTCCACCAGCCGATCCGCCAACGGCGCACGACGTCCGCCGCGGCCGCGCCGACCGGCACGGGCCCGGTGAGCGCGGCCAGGAACGGGCCGACCTCGACGGGATGCAGCCCGAGATCCGACACATTGCGACGCGGCCGGTTGGGCACCGCCTCGGCCTGCGGGCTGGCCAGCTCGAACGGCGCGGTCACACCGCTCTCAGTCGCCAGGAAGAACACGTCGAGCGCCGCGGTCCCGGACAGGTCGGCCGGGCCACCTGTCAGCGGGTCGATGAAAACGACCTCGCCGGCGTCACCGCCGAAAACATTCAGCAGTCGCTCGCTGGGCGGTGCGGCGCCGCCGGGCGAACGCAACAGCACGATACCCCGGCCGCGGGCGGTGCCGGCGATGTGCTCCACAATCCCGCTGAGGCCGGCCGCCCGAGCGCCGTCCGCGGACAGGAAACGCCCCCACCCACTGCCGGACTTCTCGTACTCCTCGCCCAAGCCGGCCAGGTCGACCAGCGCTTCCGCGTCTTCCGCGTCCTCGGTTGCCGGCGTGCCGGCACGGCGGCGGTCCAGGTCCCGGACAGCCCGCAGCGGTCCGGCATAGGCCGCCTGTATGGCCTGCCAGTCCGCAGGCACCCCGAGCAGGTGCTGGTACAGCCTGAGATCACCGGACGCTGCCGGCTCCAGTGTCCGGCGCCCGCCGTAAACCACGGTCGGCTGCCGCTCGCCAGGCAACGGCCACGGGCGGCCGAACCGCCCCAGCAGCGCCTCGACCACCGGCTTCGTCACAGCCCCACGCCTGTCGCGATGCACCTTCCACACCGCCTCGTATGCAGCCAGCACGTCCGGCGTCAAGGTGTCCAGCGCATACCCGCCGGCGACCGACTGCTCGTACAGTTCGGCGGCGTCATGACCGCTCAGCCCGAGGTCCATCTTCGGCAGCAACGCCAGCATGAGCCGGTACGGCCCGCGTTCGGCGATAGTGGTCGACAGCCGCCCCGCACGTGGGCCCTGATTGACAAAGGTCAACCCCCGTGTCACGTTCTCCAACAGGACGATGGACCCGTTCGCGTGCAGTTCCGACTCCATCCACGTGCTGGTGGGTCTGCCGATCGCGCCGACGCGCCACAGGTCGGCGAAGTATTTGACCGCCGCTCTGATCCGGTCCAGGTCGAACCAGGGTTCCCGGGCAAGGTTCTGGTAGGTGGGCACGTCCAGGCCCGCAGTGAAGGCGAGCCATGCTTCGACGATGCTGCGGGCGTGCGCTGCGCTGGCGACGAAGTCGATCCATACCAGCTGGTCGTTCATCGCCAGGAGCAGCGTCGCGGCGTCGTATCCGGACTCTGCCGACAAGGTGTCGAGGGTCTCGCGCCGCCGCCTGATCGTCTCGGCCAGCGGTTGGCTGTCGTTCACCGGGCCTGCTATCAGCGGCCAGAGGTGAACTGGGTCGATCCCGAATGAGGCGGCCAGCTCGAACAGGCTGGCACTTGACACACCCCTACCCCATTGCTCGGCGAGGTGACGCACGCTCGTCGGCTGCTTGCCCACTCGGCGGGCCAGGATCAGCATGTCCCGCCTTGCGACGCCGGCATCGTCCGCCGCGGACACCACATCTGTATGCGACAGCCAGGGGCGCGAGGTGAAGTCGTCCGCGATCTCCTCCGCCGACGCATCGAAGCTAGGCGCCCAGGCCGCCGCCCGTTCGGCCTGGACCACGGCCACGAACCTGGCATCCGTCACGGACAGCGGGTCCAGACCCGACTCGACGAGCCTCCGCAGCACCGCCACCACCTCGGACGGGTCCACCGCATGCTTGAGCACAAGCCGCCCTGTCACCATGATCAGCAATGACACGCTCGGCGCTGAGGGCAGGCGCCGCCGGCGGACCGGATCCTGCCGGACCCAGCCGGCTACCTCCTCGGCAGGCGACGTGTTGAGCCGCCGAATCCACTCCTGCTCCGCGAGGACGGCTGGGTCGACCCCGAGGAGATGCGCCAGTGCCAGCAACCGTACCGGGTCCTCGACCCCAGCCCGGCGTGCCAGCTCGGCGACATCGGTCAACGCACGCCCAACCCGCAGGCTCAGCACAGTCAGCCGTTCGGCGCTGACGCCGAGCCGGCCCGCGGCTGAAAGCAGCAGCCCGTGCCACTGCCGGGCGTCGGACAGCCAGGAAATGACCGGGGAAAGGTTCATGAGTGCATGGTTGAACCACTGCTGCACCAGCACGGTCGCCTGACTGGGGTAGGTGGACGCGCGCTCCCGGTCCCCGTCGAGCCAGGTGAAGAACGACCAGATGTCGGACTCAGGCAGACGGTGGTCGCGAAACAACGCATCGGCCCAGCCCCGGTACCGGTCGACGATCGCCTGCCGCAGAGAAACACCATCCTGCGGCTCGCCCGTCGCCGCACGGAGCACATCGGTCATCGCAGTATCCCGTTCTGTCCCTCGCCGCCGCTCGTCGGCAAGGCGGCTCAACCGTGGCGGGGCGGTCGCGTTGACAACGCCGGATGTCCGCTCCCGCACCAGAGCCGCCACCAAGCGCGGGTCCACCTTGAGATCGCGAGCGACGGCGAGCAGAAGGGTGACGGACAGATCGCGATTGGCGCTGTCGGCGAGGTTGAGCAGGTCGGCCGGGACCCGCCCGGTGTGAGCGGCGAGCCACAGCAGGTCGTCGAGCATGTTGCGCTCCGGGCGGTCGCGCTCCGACCAGTCTTCGCGGCGCTCGATCTCCTGGGCGAGGTCCTCCACGCCGCTCAGCAGATGCTTACGGTGCCCGCGCCGGTTGAGCCGTGCCACTCCGTCGGAGTCCCGTAACACACGGACATCGACGTTGAGCCGGGCGGCCAGTGCCAGCAGCCGCGACGGGTGGTCCACCCGCAGGCGCGCCGCGACCGTGCTGAGGTCGGTCGGCACCCGACCGATCCGCAGAATGTACATTTCGAGCAGTGTGCGGCTCATGTGGATCTGACCGAAGAGCCGGGTCCACGCCGGCTGGTCTTGGAGCGCCTCGTCCGGATACAGGCTGGCGACCAGCTCCGACACCAGTTGGGTGAGCGCGGTGTGCTGGAGCCGATTGAGCCGGGAGCCGTAGTCGGCGACGACAGCAGGTGACACACCCCACGCAATCGCACGCCACTCGGCCAGATCAGTCGCCTGGGGCAGCCGACGCGTACTGAAGAACCATCGGAAGTCGTACATGACGCTCAGGATCAGCGCCGGGTCCAGCCCGAGCTCTGGGACCAGCACTGTTTTCAGCGTGTCCAGCCGCTCAGATTGCGGCGGCGCGTCGAGCTGCTGGTTGGCCTGGAGAACCACGGGGGTCGTCAGGTGCGGGTCGACCTCCAAGGCGGTCCCCACCGACACCACCTCGCCGATTTTCACCAGCGGACTGCCTGCGAACGAAGCCAGCTCTACCGGGACGCGGCCGATCGCTGTTGCATACCGGAGCAGCGCCGCGCCCTTGATTCTTTTGCCCTCAGCCAACTGAATAAGGACGTCGAGGCTGGAGCCGGGATACTTCTCGACGAACGTGGTGACGTCGGCGCGGTCGACCTTCAACCGCGCCGCCCAGTAGTCCAGCAGGAGCTTGCCGTAGGGCGCTGTGTCACCGACCAGGACCTCGTCCACGGCCCCCCATCTATCGTCGAAGCTGGCATCTTCCGTCTGCCCGCTGAGGCTCAGCTCCACGTCCCCCCGTCCATCGTCGAAGCTGGCATCTTCCGTCCGCCCGCTGTGGCTCAGCACCACGTCCAGCGGCTCGTCTCTCAGGTGGGCGCGTCTCATCAAGCTGGAAAACCTGTGGAGCCGGCGGAGGAAGGTCAGTTCCTGGTCAGCATCGAGCTGCGCGGCCGTGACCAGCCAGAGGAACGTCGAAATCATCTGCGGAGCATCTGCGCTGGGATCGTGGACCGGACCGAGCGCGTTGGTCGCCAGCCTCTCCAGCGTAACGACGATCCAACGAACCGGCAGACCCCGACGGCCCTCCGAATCCGCGCGGCGCAGCAACTTCCGGAAGGGCCAGAGGTGCCTCGGCTCGACGCCGAGGCCCTCCGCGACCTCGAGCAGCAGCTGCGCCGGGATGTCCATCCGGTGCGCCAGCGCGGCGAGGTCGGTCGGGGCCCGGCCGATCGTGGCGGTGAGCCGGACGAGCCTCGCCAGGTCTTGCGGGCTCAGGTGGAGCCGCCTGCCCAGCCGGTCGACCTCCCGCACGTCGCGTTCCTGATACGGCGGCGCTGCCGACCCGCTGGGCTGTGCCACCCTGCCCGACGGCGTGTAGTCCGGCGCACGGTGCGGGTCGCGCGTCAGCACGCCGACCGGCTCCGGCATGTTCGGCGGCAAATCCGCCTCGCCGGACGACGCCACCATTGCCAGCATCGATACGGTCGCACGCGCACCGCCGCGCATCAGCGTCTGGGCCACCAGCATGTCCCAGAGCCGGGTCGATGGGACGCCGGCCAGCTCGGTCACCGGGAAGCCCAGCTGTCCGGAGGCACCCATCGCCCATGCGAGGGTGTTCGCCGAGACGCCCCATTCCGTTCGCAGCGACCTTTCGACCTCGGCCACCAGCTTCGTCACCCAGCCATCGACCAACGTGCTGTACGGGCTGTGCCATGCAGGTTCGTCGCGGCCCGGCAGCTTGACGCCCTGACCCTCCTTCAACAGCCGCTTCACCACTTTGTCCAGAAGCTCGCCATACAGCCCGGGAAGGTCCTCGACGGTCACCTGCAGCCGGAACGCGAGCGTACGCAGCGCCGATTCGTGCCGCAGGTCCCACTGCGTGACCAGCTCTGCCGCAGACGCCGGTGCGGTGACTCGTCGACGTTCACGGACCAGCATCCGGTGCACGGCCTCAAACGGCAGGTAATGCAGGAGTTCCACCGGCAACCCCCGCCGCGCCAACGACCGCAGCACCGGCAGGTCGGCGGGATTGAGCACGTGCCGGTCTGCGAGCTCCAGCAGCAGCACCAGATCTAAGCCGTTGTGCACGCCGGCGTCGTGCAACGCAACCTGCAGCCGGGACCATGCCAATTTGTGCCCGTCTGCGAGGGCGGCCGGCAGCAGTCCGGCGACCAGGCGGAACGCGCGCGGGTGCACGGCCAGCGATTGGCTCAGGTTGAACAGGTCCATCTGGCTCACGGCGAACATGGTGGCCAGCTCCGGCAGGTTGCCCGGGACCCGGCCGATCATGTCAATCCACCTGCGCACGTGCGCGGCCTGAGTACTGCCCCACGTGATGTGCAACGTACGCAGCAGCTCAGGAAACTCCAAGTCGTTCAACGGCACGCCCGGCCGGGAGAAGGCAAACAGCAATCGCAGCGTGTCGTGCAACGCCGGCGCGAGCGGCTGCGGAGGGCTGCCGTCAGGACGGAACGACCGCGCTGGCGACCCGTTTGCCGTCGTGAACTGCTCCGGCTCGGCGCCGCTGTCAGACAGGGGAATCGGCGTCAGCCCTTCGACGAGGACGACCTGCCGGCCGAGCGACTGACTTACCTGCCTGCCGAACCCCTCGTCGAGGCTGTACTCCGGCGGGGAGAGATTTACCACCATCAGCGCGTCGAACGCGAACAGCGTGTTCCGGTGTTGGCTGCTGCGAAGCGGCATGCCACGCGCTGCGGCGATCCGGGGAATCGCGGCGACGAACCGGCCCGCGTCGTACACCTCCTCCTTCCACACGATTGCGGCACCGTGGCCATGTACGAACACGACGAACATGCCCACAACCACCGGATACAACTCCGCGAGATGACGGGTCTCGGCGGTCTCCAGGCCGGAGTCATCGCCGGGCGGCAGATAGGCCCCGGCGGAGACATTGAATGTCTCCGGCCACAACCGTGGCCCGGAAAGGCCGGCCGCCGGCGGGCGCGCCTGGACACCAGGCGGCAGCGCACGGACGGTCCGCGCGAACGGCATGCCGGCCGGCACACCCTCGCGATTCAGCAACTCCAGCCGATCCCAGTCCACGTCCTGCGGGGCCTCACCGAACCAGAGCGTCTCCACCGGCACGCCCAGCCGAGCCGCCGCAGCCACCAGCTCCTCAACCGGCGGCCGGGTCTCAACCATGCTCTCCTCGACCACACTCGCGTCGACCACCACCCGCTCGAGGACCCGCGCCGGCAGCGACCTCAGATACTCAAGCAACACATCATCGTCGAGCAGGTCGGCGCCGAGAATGAGCCGTATCTCCCCAGAGGGTGTGGCTTTCGACCCGTAGCGCACGAGCCGGTCTTCCGGACGCACCGGCGCACTCCTCGGCCGCACCAGCACACCGCGCGGCAGCGACGTCGCCCGCCACGGCGGACACGGAAGAACAGTCGGCATCACAACACCCCGGTCCGGGCAACTATGTTAATGTCATCGATTGGCGTGCGTGCGCACCTCGGTCGCTGTCTCGCCGCCGGCGGCCCGAGGCCAGGCCACGACGCCGCGCGGGGCGGGCACGATCCGCAGTGCCGGCGCGGGCTCAGCAGTCGTTGATCTGCCGGCAGCATGACTCCCCTGAGACGACGCGGCACTCCGCCTCAAACCTACGGCCGACCGCCGGGGAGCCGGCCAGTCCCTGTTCCCGCCACCGCCGTCACCCGGAATCGGTCGCCGGCGGCCGTCATGCCCCGGGGCACGGCAGGCCGCCAGCCGGCACCGGCTTGGTGTCGCGGGGCGCAGTCCCCGTCGTACGTCCCTGGTCAGGCATCAACCGTTGCCGGATCGCACCGCACCACGATCCTCGCCAGGTCCCGATGGCGTTGACGAGATCAGCGCCGGCAGCACCGAGCTCCTCGCCGATGAGGCCGACAATCGTTCGCCGCTCATCCAGCCACTGGCCACGATGAGCCGGTTGCAGACAGAGGATGGCCTTGCGCTCAGCGTCGTCAAGCTCCAACCGTCCAAGCGTCAGGACGGTCTCCACCGCGATCTGCAGCACGATATCGGCCTCATCATCCTCGCCGGCGGCTACCCACCGCGCCGGCCTGATCAACCCCGCCAGCAAGGCCGGCGGAACATCCTGCTTGCGCACCGTCCCGAGCAGGAATCGCACCCGGTCCGCCGGCTGCCGCCGACCCAGATACTTGAACGCCACATCGGCATGACCAGCCCGCGCCAGGCGCAGCACCGCCTCGAACACAGCCAGCCGCCGGTCATCGCGCGACCGGGCAGCGATCTGGCCCAGCTGCCGCACGGTGTCGTCATCGGTCAGCCGCTCCCGGTGCCGCGAGAGCAGTTCACGTGCCCGGGCCCAGTCCGCGGCCGACAACCAGTCAGCAAGCACCGTCGACGGACGATCCGCCAACGCCATCGGCTGCGACAACGTACGAGCATGCATGAGCGCCTCCCACAGCTCCGCCTCGGCGAAACGTTCCCCAGGCCCCGCCGGCCCCTCCACCTGCCACTCGTGACCGAGCCCGCCGACCGCGGATACACCATCGCAACCTGCTGCGACCGCAGCACCCGTGCCACCGCCACCACCCCGCCCGCACCCGGCGGCACGAACACCACTGGAGCATCGCCACGCCACCGCAGCCGCTCAACCGTGGCCACCAGGTCCGGCAGGGCCGCCACATCCTCCAACGCCAATACTCCGAACGGCACCGCTCCCGCCGTGCGCAACACCTCCCGGATCCGGCCAGCCCGGCCCCCGCCCGCGCCGACCACCATCAGCCGGCCGTCCGTCGTCACCGTCGACGGGAGCTGCGCCCGCTGCGGATCTCCCGGCCGCTGGACCCCGTCGTCCCGGAGCGCATCCGGAGCCGGCGTGACGGGCGCACTCAGCCGGACCACGTCCACCCGGGCCGCGACCTTCGACGGCAGCTGCTCGTAGAGTGGCCTGAATGCCTCCTCAACGGCCGCCGGTAGCGCCCGGCCCGGCGCGCCGACCAGAACGACCTTCCGCTCCTGCGTGAGGCCGCCTACCGGGTACGAACGGACCTTCTCGGCGACCCGTGCGGCTGGCAGGTCGGCCGGCCGCACCCACACCCCCCACGGAAGGACCTGCACCACCCAGCCGGTGCGCTGCAGCGCCTCGAGCACTGCACGGAATCCCTGGACGACCTCGCCGGCTGGGCGGGACCCGAAAGGTGCCGGAACGTCGCGTGGGTCAACGTCGCCAGCTGACCTTCGGCGCCGTGCCCGGCCGGCACGGACAGATGCAGACCGTCCGGGGTGCCACTCGCGGCGAAGAAGCCGTCGAAGTCGAACGCGTTCAGGTCGTTGACAACGTCCCAGCCGGAGCCGTCGAGGTCGCCGCCGGTGTCCAGCACCCATGCCCGGCCGTGCTCCGTGGTGAGCAGTCCGCCGCTGCCACCGAGAATGATCGCATCGGGAACGGTGAGCAGGTCACCGACGGGCTCGGCGCCGGACTGCCGGCGCCGCTCGGCCTGGAACCGTCGCGCCGTCATTCCTGGAATGATCGTGTCGTCGCAGGTCAGCAACGCCATCGCCGCCGTCGGCGGGATACGCACGCCGGTTACCTGTGCCATCTGCTCCGGCGTCAGTGTCACCAGACGCTCGCCGGTTTCGTCCTCGACGGGCACGAGCAGGCGGCCCACTGACGCTACGACCACGAGCACCGGAAGCTTGCCCGGAGGCAGCCACCGCCTTCCGGCCAGGGGCCTCAGGTCAGCGGTCGGCAGCAGCGCGACGCCGGCTCGGCCATCGGTGTCCGGCCGGAGCTCCCGAAGCAGGATCTTGGCGCCATCCGCACGCCACTGCCGCGCCGGAGCGTCGTATTCGACGTTGACTGCCGACGTGTGCGCAAGCCGCACCGGGCGGGCGAGGCGGCCCACCCGCCACCGACCGGCGGGTTGCGCACCCGCCGGCGGATCATCGAGACCGAGACGCGAGCGCAACTCCACGGGCAACTGCACGACCGCGACGCGACGCGAGGTGGATGTTGGGGGAAACACCATCGTGCGGTCGGTGATCGTGCGGATCCGGCCAGCGTACTCGGGCATCGACAGGATGACGTCGAACAGGGCGAGCCACGCCGCGCCCGGGTCCGGCATGCCGTTGACGACCGGCGCCACCGCGACAGCATGCAGGTCGCCCTCGCGGTCGTACAGACCCCGGACGAGCGTGGCGGCAGCGTCCCGCAGGGCATCGCCGATCTCTTGCCGGGTCCGGCAATGCCTGGTGGGCGCCAGCGGACCAGCCGTAGGCCAGCCCAGCACCGGCACCCTCGTCGCGGTGAGCCTCGGCAGGTCCGTTGCCGAGGACAGCCCGAGCCGGACCGCGACGGCTTCCAGCACGATCGACCCGGTGCGCATGGCGGGACTTCCGCGCCAGTCGTGTCGCGCCGGATCTTCACCGGCGGCAGCGTTCGCTTCGAACCCGCTGTCATGCCAGCTGTTGCCGACGACCTCACCTTCAGTAAGCCGATAGCGGCTCTCGATTTCATCGAGATAGGCCCGCAGAAATGCATGGTCGCGCGACGCCATGATGCCGGAATTGCTGGCACCGTCCGGCGTGATGGAGACGGCGTAACCATGCTCCTCCGCCGCGGCGAACACCTCGCCGATGTCCGGGACGCTCAGGTCAAGATCGAGGTAGAGGCCACCCCATCGCTCCAGGAACGCCACCCGGTAGATGTCGCTCGCGGCCGTGAGTCCACTGCCGGTGCGCCGGGCGAGTTCCGCGCGCGCGTACCGGTCGAGCCGCAGCGGCTGTTCCACGTGCGAGATCTCGTCGATGCTCACCAGCCGGACGTCGCTGTCGCGGGCCCAGGTGAGGAAGTCCCGCACCGCAGGCCCGGCGCGCCCGGCGTCGGCTGCCTCGAACTTCCATCGGGGAACATCGGTGAGGAGCACGGTCAGCACCGTATGGCCGCGCCTGCGGGCAGCGTTGCGGGCGAGCCCGGCGCGGAAGCCGGCCTTTCTCTCCACCACCCAGGGCCAGTCCCCGGGAGCCCTTGTCAACGGGCCTCCGAGCCAGATCGCGAGGGACACCACCGGTATCTCGCGTCCGGCCCTGTCACGCATGACCGGTCCGGCGGACAGGTTGGCGAGCGCGGCGGCGTCCGGTGGGCTCGGGCGGGTCAGCGACAGCAGGTCCAGAAACGCCGCGACGTGGCTGGGTGCGATGTCGGCCTGCCGGAAGCCGCCGAGAAAGGCCGGTGGGGGCGGTGCGGTCCCGGCGCCGAACCGGTTCGGCCCGAGTATGCCGCCGCTCTCCTGCGCCGGGCGCAGCCCCGCACGGAGTGCGGTCGACAGTGCGGCACGGTGGTGGCCGCCGAGCGTTGGCGGGGTGATCGTGACCGCCGCCGCATCCGGTGCTTCGGTCAGCTCGCCCACGACGGGCTGCAGGTCCGGGTCGAAACCTCGCGTGGACAGCCAGTCGGCCAGTGGCATCGGCCGCGTGCCGGCCGGATCGAAGATCAGCCAGGCCGGTGCACCGTCCGGTGTGCTCGCCGCCTCGACGGCGGGAACCATCACGCCGGGGACTCCGTCCAGCCAAATGGTCACGGTGGCGACCACGGCGCCCCAACCGGTCAGCGCGTCGGTCCACCGGGCCACGGTGTCCGGGCCCGCCGGCGCATCGGCGCGCAAGACCTCGAACCACTGCGCCGCATCGGCGGTGGCGACGGGGCTCCCGGGCGAGGCATTGGCGGTCTCGAGCCGCCTGCCGGCGTCGACGCCGGCGGCGTGGAGCGCCACCAGCGCGGCTCGGTAGCTCCGTGCGGCTGCCGGACCGGTGCCGTCCAGAGCCGCGGCGGCGTTGTCCAGGAACGCCGCACGAGCGGCGTCCAGCACCCGTGCGATCTCGGCGCGCCGCGACACCGGTGTGCGCTGCCACACCGCGGCGAACACCTCCAACGTCTCGGCGAGGTCATCCGCGCTGAATGCCACCGGCCTCGCAAGATCCCTCGACGCCGGCGGGGCCGGGGGCAGTTCGTCGTCGAGCGACGCCACGAACGGTGCCGGCGCCGTGTTCCGCAGCGGCGCCGGGCCCGCAACGCGGCATCGAACCAGTCCCGCAGCGTGCCATTCCCGATGTGATCGGGTCCGTCTGACACAGGAATCTTGAACAGGTCGGCGCGGCCGCCCTCGTCGGCCAGACCCTGGATCCAGGAGTTTTCGTCGGCGAGGGTGTCCTGCAACTGAACGCGGATCTGGTCGGCGTGGTCTCGCAGGTGAAGCTGCGCAGTGTACGGAAGGACCGACCGTGCCGCACGGACCGCGTCCAACGCGCCGGTCAGCCAGTCGCCTCGCTCGAATGCCCGGACAAATTCCATCAGGTGGTGGTGCAGATACGTGAGGAATGCCCCGACGGGCGGTGCCAGCGCCTTGGAAAGACATGCTTCGCTGACCCACTCCGCTGCGAAAGTGCCACCGTCACTGGGCACGGGCGCCCCGGCGGACGCGCCGATCACCGTGTTGAGGAAGGGGTGCAACATACCGGGCAGCAGACCCGGCTCCGAAGACGTCCGGCCGGCGTCGGAACCTGGCTCGGAACCGGCATCCCCATCGTGCTTCCTTTGGCTGCCACGGACCGGCGGGACCCCGGCGGCGAGAATTGCCGGCGGGATGTGCAATTCGGCAAGGATGTCCTCCCAGCCGGCGGTCGTGTCAACGCGCTCGGTCCGGTCAGGGGCGACGGTTCCTGTGGTCGGCAGGTACAGCACATCGACCGGCCCGCCCACCGGCAACGTCGCCGGCTCCGACCTGGCAGGGTCGACGAACACGATCTCGCCCTGGCGGCCGACGAAGACGTTGAGCAGTCGCTCGGTCGCTTCGGCACCGTCGACCCCGCCTGGCCGGACCGGCCGGAGCGACCCGTCGGGATGGCTGAGCATGCGGAAGAGGACAAAGCCCCGCCCGGACGTGGTGACGAGATGCTCGATGACGCCGTCGAAGCCCGACATGCGGTCGCCGGACGGGCTGAGGAAGCGGCCGAAACCGCCACTGGCGGGGAACTGGCGCGCGAGTGCCGCGTGCGGAGGCTCACCCTCCTCCGGATCCACCGGGAGTTCGAGGTCGGGGAAGCCGCTCAGGCGGAGGGCGAGAGTATATGCACGCGTGAGCAGCGTGTCGTCATCGGCGCCGTCGCCCGGGTCGGGCGGATCGACGGCTCCAGTTTGCGGGACCCCGGCCAGTTCCAGCAGTGACAGCCGCACCGCATTCGTCGCCGGGTCCGATGTGCTTGCGCGACCCGATGCGGCGTGGACCACCTGCGCGGTCAGCCCGGAAGGCAGCCGCCAAACGCCGCCGAACTCCTGCAGCAACGCCGCGTACAGCTCGGGCATGGCGCCGATGGCATCGCCGTTGAAGGCGGCGCCATGCGGCGCAGCGGGCCGGCCTGCGCTGTGCCACGCCTCGAGGTAGCGGCTGACGATCGAGAGCTCAGGGGTGCCGATCCACTGGCCGATTCGCGCGGCGAACACCAGGAAGCGCCCGGCCTCCGGGTCGGTGAGCCCGAGACCGGTCAGCGCCCGCGGGGGCCAGCTGAACAGCTGGTCCGGCCGGTTGCCGCCGACCGGCGCGAACCGGGCCGGAATGTTGCCCTGGGTCGGCAGGAACAGGACCTCAACCACGTCGTCGGCGGGGAGGGTGGCCACGGCCGACGTCAACGGATCGATGAAGACGACCTCGTTGATGTGGCCGGAGAAGACGTTGAGAACCCCGTCGACCAGGTCGCCGTCCGCCGCGGTCGTGCGGTACAGCACGATCCCACGCGTTCTGGGCCTGGCCGTGACGTGCTCGATGACACCGGTGAAGCCCGGCGCGAGCTGTCCGGTGTCATCGAGAAACCGGCCGAAACCTACGGTCGACCTCAACCGTCGCGCGATATCGTGGGCGGCCGTTGGCTCCTGGTTGTCGACATGGTGCCACCGCGCCGTGCCGAACACCGCTTGGTCGATGCTCAGCGCGCGGCTGAACCGCGTCGCCGCCCCGGGCGAGGCGACGTCGCCGGCAGGGCCGGGCCGCACTTCGTACAGGTCGAGCAACAGCTCGACGTCGGCCGGGGTGGCCCTCAGCGCGGATCCGGCCGGCTGATCGGCCGCACGGACGAACGACACCGCGCCCCCCGCGAGCTGGTAGCTCGTGCTGATCCTGGTCACCAGGATCGGCAACAGGCCGTCGTGGGATTCCAACACGACAGACGCGAAGTAGGCACGGCGGACCTCCGAGGACAGACCGTCGATGTCGATACGGCTCCGCCGGGCCGCCAAGTGGACGTCGACCGCGTCCGAAGCCTCGGCGTCCTCGCCGACATACTGCAGCAGGCTCAGCGGGCTGCCGAACGTTCCCGCATCATCGAGCTCGTCCAGTGCCTGCCGGAGCTGCTGAGCGTCCTGCGACAGGTACGAGTCGACGTCACCGCCGAGTCGGATGGTCGCGCCGAGCAACCACTGCCAAGTCACGCCGATGACGCGCGATCGTTCTTCGACCTTGGTGGAAATACCCTCCTCGTGAGCGAGGTCATCGAGGATCTCGTACGCCGTCATCTCCGAGTACCACGGCTGCTGCCGCAACGCCCGAAAATCCGGCCGGGCCGAGGCCTGCTGCTGTCGCCCGCCAGGACTCCACGATCCTGCGCAGTTCGTCCGTCGTACCTGACCAGTTCACAGATATCCTGGCGTCGTTCAGCACTCCCAACAGGTAACCTTCGGCGACGCCGACGGAGTCGGCCTTTTCCTTCATCCACTGCCGCCAGCGCCTTTGCTGACTGGTGATGCCGACGTCGGGGTTGTACGCCGCAAGAAGCGGGTAGATCAACGCTGGATCGCTAAAAGACGCCGAAGCAACGGCGAGCAGGTCTGCAACGCTGATCCCCCACTCGGCTGCCAGGTCCGGCAAATCTTCGGGAATCCGGTCGATCCTGCGGACCCTCCCCCACACCCACGCATACGGCATCTGCGGCAGCGTCGTGTCGGCGAACACC
>NZ_JBNJMZ010000003.1:0-96480 GCF_050936335.1 Dactylosporangium sp. CA-152071
GCACCGCACCGGAAACGCCGCCACGCACCCAGCACCACTCCGGCCATAGAGATCAACAACCTGGCCATCACGTCAGGTCGGAGAAACACGCCCAACAGGCCCTTGACATGTGCTTCAGAACAGCTGGCTGCACGTACTCACCGAGCTCAAGAACCGCGGCGTGCACGACGTGCTCATGCTGGTCTGCGACGGCCTCAAGGGCCTCCCCGACGCCGTCGGCACCGTGTGGCCGCGAACCATCGTGCAGACCTGCGTGGTCCACCTGTTGCGCAACTCGTTCCGGTACGCGGCCCGCCAGGACTGGGACAAGATCGCCAAAGCGTTGAA
Source organism: Dactylosporangium sp. CA-152071 (assembly GCF_050936335.1). NCBI lineage: Bacteria > Bacillati > Actinomycetota > Actinomycetes > Micromonosporales > Micromonosporaceae > Dactylosporangium > Dactylosporangium sp. CA-152071. The sequence goes on from NZ_JBNJMZ010000003.1 coordinate 328, forward strand.
GCCGGTCTACACCGCTGCGACCGAGGACGCCGCGACCGAACGGTTCCTCGAGTTCGCCGAGACCTGGGGCCGCAAGTACCCGGCGATCGTGCGGCTGTGGGAGAACGCCTGGGCGGAGTTCGTGCCGTTCCTGGCCTTCGACGTCGAGATCCGCAAGGTCATCTGCTCCACCAACGCGATCGAGAGCGTCAACGCCCGTATCCGCAAGGCCGTCCGCGCCCGCGGACACTTCCCCAACGAGCAGGCAGCCCTCAAGTGCGTGTACATGGCCTTGATGAGCCTGGACCCCACCGGTGCCGGCAGACGCCGGTGGACCATGCGGTGGAAAGCGCCGTTGAACGCGTTCCAGATCGCCTTCGAAGGCCGGCTCACCCCGGCCAATCACTGACTACCTCAACAACCCAGATCAGCCGTTAACTTGACACTCCCGCGGCCGGTCGCCCGCCGTCTGTCAGTCCACGATGCTCGGCACCTACACGCTGACGCTCAGGTGTGTGGCAAGTTCGGCAAGTGAAGCCGACGGTGTGCCCCGGGTGCGGCGCAGCAGATTGCTGAGCAACTCGTGGGCGAGTGGCCGGCAGCGGACCTCGGATGGGGCGAGCCGATCAGCCGCCAGCAGCATCGCGCCGGCGGCCTCGATGTCGTTGATGAGCGTCTGAGCGCGGGCCTGGTTGAGGTAGTGCTGCGCTCGGCGCTCAGCCGGCAGCGTGTTGAACCCTTCGTGGTCGAGTCGTTCGTGTATCTGCACCGCCATCCTGCCCTCGCCGAGTTCGACCGCTGCGGCGGCGCGGTACAGCTCAACGTTCGTCGGGCCGAAGCTGGTCAGGCAATGGTTGACGTCGCCGGCCAAGGCCTGCGCCGCCCCCTCCGCGGCGCCGAGCAGGTCACGGACGGTGGCGCCGTCCCCGATCCGCGCCGCGGCGACAGCGGCCTGCAGCAGCAGGATGCCGTAGACGGAGATCCGTTCGGGCGAGGGGTCGCCGGTGCGGGGTGCGAGCCGGTAGGCGACGTTGAGATTGATCTCCAGGGCGGAGCGTGCCCGCCCGAGAGACAGCAGTGCCATCGAAACGCGCTTCATCGCCACTCCGACCAACAGCTGGTCGCCGGCACGTTGCGAAGCGAGGACCGAGCGGTCCGCGGCGATCCGGGCCAGTTCGTACTCGCCGAGCTTGTGCAGCACTGCTGCGGAGATCTGCCCGATCTGCCCGAGCAGGTGAGCGGCCTCGGTGGCGCACGGCCCGTCGCCGTAGGCGCTGTCGGCGGCCTGCGCCTGCCGCAGGAGGCGGGGCAGGGTCCGGGCGAGCATGCCGTACCTCGCATGCTGGAAGGACAGCCAGGCGTGGGCGACCGCCTTACGCATCTCCTCCAGGGGCGGTAGCTCCGACGGGGGGTGGAAGGGAGCGATGAGATGGTTGCACCGCTCCAGCTGCGCGCGGATGCCCTCGATCTCGACCGGGTCGACACCGTTGGGGTCCTCGGGACGGCGCTCAAGATCCTCGCCGAACAGAACCTGCATGTCGACCTGCAGCACCTCGGCGATTTCGTGCACCACGGAGAACTTGTCGAGCCGACGTGCACCTCGCTCCACCTTGTCGACCCAGCTCTTCGACTTGCCGAGCCGATCGGCGAAGACCTGCTGCGACATCCTCCGCCGGTTCCGCCAATACGCTACACGGCGGCCGATTGGCAGCGCATCCACGTTGCTCACCTCCGGTAGTCACCTGTCCGGGTTCCCCTTGCCGTGTTGCGCGACCTGACCCACCCACCGGCTTGTCGTGTCCGGACGCAGATGCGGTCCTCCGGCCGGCACTGTGGGGAGTCCGTCGTGCCGAGGCGGCCTCCGGCGGTCGTGGACGCTCCGGACACGGGCCGCCAAACGGCGTCCCTGCATGAACGTGCGTGGAACATCCCGTCACACAGAGAGGAATAGGGGATGCTCAGCGTATCTTCCGGGTTTGCTCTACCTCTAGCGCGTCACACGTAAGGATTACTTACGACTGGCTCGTGTGTCGCGGGCGCCGTCCCGCGATCACTGGACCGGACCAGTCGCCGTGGCTGTGTGAAGATCTCCGATGCCTGCCCATCGCGCCGACATCCTTTGCGGCGCCATGATGTCGACGGCAGCCTCGCTGCGTCGCAGGCGGCGGGCGCCCCGGCTGGCCATCAGTCGATCGGGACATCCGCGAACTGGTGCTTCGCCTGGCCGCGGAAGACCCGACCTGGGGGTATCGCCGGGTGCAGGGCGAACTGACACGGCTGGGCTACCAGATCGCGGCCAGCACGGTCTGGAAAATCCTGCACCAGGCCGGCGTCGACCCGGCACCCTGCCGAACCGGACCGACCTGGAAGCAGTTCCTGACAGCCCAGGCCCACACGATGCTGGCGTGCGACTTCTTCACCGTCGACACCGTGCTCCTCAAACGCATCCACGTACTGTTCTTCGTCGAACTCGCCACCCGCCAGGTCCACATCGCCGGCGTCACCACGCACCCGACCGGCGACTGGGTCACCCAGCAGGCCCGGAATCTGCTCATGAACCTCGACCAGCACGCCGACAGGCTGCACCTTCTGCTGCGAGACCGAGACACGAAGTTCACCGCGGCGTTCGACACGGTTTTTACCGCCGCCGGCATCGACGTACTCCGCACACCACCACGGGCACCAAGGGCGAAAGAGGTTGCTTCATACTGCGCTCCTTGTGGTTGATGCGGTCGTGGTTTTGGTGGTGCTGGGGTTGCGGGGTGGGCGGCCGGGGCGTGGTCGTGGTAGGTCGGTGTCGGGTAGTTGGTAGAGGTATTCGCCTTTGTCGTTGGCGAGGCGGCCGGTGAGCAGTCCTCTGTTGCGCCAGGTCTTGACGGTGTTGGGTGAGACACCCAGCCGGTGGCCGATTTCGGTGAGGGTGAGCAGTCCGGCGTCGCGGAGCCGTTGGGTGTGGCTGCGCAGTTGGTGGTGGTGGCGGATTTGGCCGATGAGGCGGCCGTAGAGGGGTTGGCCGGTGCCGCTGGTGAGGTTGCGGCCGGTGAGGATGGCGGCGATCTGGGAGTCGGTGTGGTCGTCGAGGAGTTCGTCGATGGCGACGACGACGTGGGGTGGGGTTTGGCGCAGCTGCCAGGCGGCCAGTGGGAGTGGCAGGGTCAGGGTGTGGTGCTGGCCGCCTTTGAGTCTGATGTGGACGGTGATGCCGTCGGCGGCGGTCACCGTGGCTGCTGCCGTGTCGACCGCATCCGATTCAACGGCACTGGCCGGGGCCCCGGCGGGTGGTTGGGTCGTTGGTGCGGCGGGCGAGCCGGTCAGGCCGGGCAGCCCGTTCGGTGGTGTGGTTCGAGGATGGGTTGCCGGTGGTGGGTTGCTGGTGCGCGGCACCGGCGCGGGCGGGTTCAGGCTCGGCATCGGCAGCGGGGGCAGGGCCGGCAGCGAGGGCAGCAGTGATGGCGACGGCAGCAAACCGTCTGCCGGGGCGGACGGCAGACCGGGCAACGGACCGGCGGCCGCCGTGGTGCCTGTCATCAAAGTCAGCGCGGCCAGCACGGCCGTCGACAGCGCTGCACCCATGTACCGCGTTGGATGGTTCATCGTGAGCCTCGAAGTAGGTGTCTTCGCACGGTTGCCTACCTGCTGTATCGCTCCGGACGTCCAATCCGTAACGCCCCTGGTCACCAGCTGCGGCGCCGGAACAGGATGAAGCTCGCCAACGCGCCGAGCGCCAGCACCGCGGCGGTCGCCGGTACCAGGTAACCGGGCCTTCGCCCAGCACGATCCGAAGACCGAGCAACGTCGGGGCGGCTCGTTGGGCTGCCGCCCAAGCCTGGTATCAGGTACGCGTTGGTCGCCGCGTTGTTGGACACGTCGGCGTCGGGCGGTTCGGAGGCGACTTTGACGAGGTTCTGCACGAGGGTACCGCGGGGGATCCCCGGCTTGACGGTGCCGGTGATCGTCACCTTCGGCGGTGCGGCGTCGGCGTTCGGGAAGTCCACGACTCCCAGTTCACAGACGACCGCGGCCGTATCGACGACCGAGCAGTGTCCCTGGCTCGCGCTCACCGCGACGCCGTCGAGGCCGACGGTCGTGCTGAAGGTGAGTCGCACCCCCGTTGCATTCCCCGTGCCGGTGGCCGACACCAGGATCGTGTGCGTGACCGACTGACCGCCCACCGCGCCGAACGGTGTCGACGTCAGCACGGGCACGAGGTCGACGCCGCTCGGCGGTGGCAGCGCGGCGACCGGACCGGCCAGCGTCACGGCCACGCTGACGAGACGGACAGCTTGCGACGGCAGCGCACCCGCACTGCGGCCACACTCGTCACCACGTTGCTGTTGTCTTGACTGGCGCCCCTCCATCGGCGTCATTCCTTAGCCTCGACCGCGGCGGCGACGGTGTCGAAGACCGGTATCTGCTGCGCGATGCCGACCACGGTCAGCACCCGGGTCAGGAACGCGGTCGGTGCCGCCAGCCGCAGGAAGCCACCGCGGTTGGTGCTGTGCCGGTGGCCGTACACAAACACGCTCAATCCTGTCGAATCGCAGAACCCGACGTCGGCGAGGTCGAGCACGATGCGCGGCACCGGTACGTCAAGCGCCGCATGCACTGCATCCTGCAGTTGGCCTGCCGTCTGCATGTCGATCTGGCCGCACACCGCGATCACCGTGATCCGATCGCCGGCCCTGGTCGTCGTAACCTCCATGCCTCACATCCTTCGACGCTCGCCCGACTGGTGTGGTCCTCCACCTATAGGCGATATGTGCGGTCAGTTCCCAACGCGCGGCGGTGGCCAAGTCCGACTCGGGACCTACCGACAACCCTGGTGTCTGGCCTGGCTGAGAGGCCGGTCACCGTTGACAGTTCGAGGGCTTGGGCGCTGCTGCCGGGCAGCGCTGTGCGCGCTGCCCGCCTGCTGCCCACCGGCGGATGCTGTGTGGGCATCTTGCCTGCGGAGCTCTAGTCGGGATTGTGTGCAGCTGCGGCACCGGATCGTGACCACCTGCTGTCGTACACCATGGATACTCAGGCGGGGGTCGCTCCGAGGCTCAGCGCGGCTGCGTACGCGTCGACAAGGCCGGTTCCCTTGTCGGCCGACGTCGTGTACGGGACGACCGGCTCGTACGGAGCGCCGTCGCTGAACTTGACGGCGGTCGACTTGAGCGCGTTCTCGATTTGCGCGGGGGTCGCGTTCGGCGCGACCTGGAACAACTGGGCAATGATGCCGACGATGTGCGGCGTCGCCATCGACGTGCCGCTGATCGTGTTGAAGGTGCCGATGTCCAATGGTCCCGGGCCGTTGTGCGGGTCGAGTCCGGTGGAACAGATCACCAGGTATGGCCGGCACGACGAGGTGATGTCCGAGCCGGGCGCGGAGATGTCTGGGTAGGTTTGCGGGTGTCCGGTGGCGCCACGGCTGGAGAAGCTCGACACGGTGCCGCTGCGGGTGCCCGTTCCTTGGTCGTCGTAGGAGGCGACCATCACGACACCCGGCGTCGGGTCCTGGCCGGGCGGATTCGTCGCGCTGTTGTCGGGCCCGTCGTTGCCGGCCGCCCAGACCGTGAGTACGCCCTCGGCGGACAGTGCCCGCTGGAGCTTGGTCGTGGCCGAGTTGGGGTCGAAGGGTCCGCCGCCACTCGGCCCGTACGAGTTGTTGCTCACCTTGATCGGCGGGCAGCCGGCGCACGGGTTCTGGTGATGCTCCAGCACCCAGTTCAGCGCGCTGTCCGCGCCGAAGATGCTCAGGCCGGCGCCCACGGACAGGCTGATGAGGGTCGCGCCAGGCGCCGCGCCGTGCAGGTCCGTGCCGTCGGTGAGGTGGGTGTCGCGCCCGGCGACGATACCCGCGACGTGGGTGCCGTGCCCGCCGGCCGACAGTGTGTCGGTGTCGTTGGCGGCGGTCAGGTCGGCGAAGCAGGAGTCGTTCGGCAGGGTCAGCGGCACGCCCAGGTCGGTCAGCGGGCCGCAGATGTTCTTGAGGTTGCGCCTGACCGCGCTGCCGCCGGTCGCGTCACGGAGGAACGGGTGGGTGCCGTCCACGCCGGTGTCGATCACCGCCGCGGACACGCCGCGCCCGTCGACCGGCCGTCCTTGCGCGTCGCCCAGTTCCGCGCGGGCCTGCGAGCCTCGGGTGGCGATGTTCGAGGTGGACAGGTACAGGCGCAGCGGCTGGTCGCCTTCGACGTACGTCACGCTGGCGTGGGACCGTGCGGCGGTGATCTGGCTGGCGCTGCCGCGCGCGACCGCCACACCGATCTTGTTCCAGGTGGTCAGCAGCGTCAGGCCGGCGTCGGTCACCGCCTGTCGGGCCGCGGCGATGCTGGTGCCGTGCACGAACACCGGGATCGTACCGGTGGCGGTGGCGAGTTGCCGTTCGAGTGAGCTGGATACCGGCGCGGGTAGGTTGCCGGCCTGGGCGGGACCGGCCGGCAGCAGCGCGGCGCTGAGCAGGAGGGCGGCGAGCAGGGCGGGTGAGGTTCGGCGCATGAGGGTTCTCCTCCAGTAATGGCCGTATCTTTCTGACGGTTGGCCGAGCAGCGTGAGGCTGCGGCTCGAGCGCGGTTGCCGTCGGGATGTGGGAACGTCCGCCGGCAACGGTGCGGTGGTCGCCACTGGTTGCCATGGTTCGACGCCAGTCACGAGAACCGTCCAGTGTGGGCACGCCGACGGTGACCAGGTCGTCGGCGAGCGGTGGGCTGGTCCAGGCAGCGAAGGTCCCCGGAGTGTCGTAGGGAACGGTTTGCTGATCTGGTACCAGGCTGCCCTGCACCGCCGACGTTTCGGAATAGCTGGTCGGGGCGCCGCCGGGGGCGTTGGCGTAGGACTGGCCGCCGGGGCGCACGTCGCCGGACGAGGCGACCAGATCGGTGTCACCGGAGAGGTAGAGCGGTGCCATGCGGCCCGCTGGGTAGGCGTCGTTGCCGGCGTAGGCGGGTGCTGCGTCGCCGGTGTAGCCGATCCAGTCCCGGAAGTAGGCAAACGCCGGTCCGGTTTCTGTGGGCAGGTCCTTGAGGTAGTGGTCGAACCAGGCGAGGAACCGGCGGCCCAGGTAGGTGGTGTGCAGCCCGGACGCCGACATGTCCAGTTCGCCCGGCGCGGGTGTGCCCTTGCTGTGGCCCCAGGACTGCCAGATCATGGCCGTCGGAGCCCCCTTGGCGCGCAGGCTTGCATATGTGGTTGCCGCCTCTCGGAGGTTGAACAATGAATCCGCTTGACCCTGAACGAGCAGGGTGGGGGCGCGGACGCGGCCCACATAGGACGCCACCGACGCCCTCTGGGACAGCGAAACCGTTGCTACGGTGGGATATCCGAGCACGTCGCGTTCAGCCTTCGCCGCGCAGGCCTCGTCGGTGAAGTTGGGGCAGCCCACCAGGCGTGTGGGATCGTACTGCGCGTCGGTGACGCCGTCGGCGATTCCGAGGCCGAAGAACAGCGATGTCCACTGCTTCTTGTGCACCCCTGGTGTGGTGCCGGAGTCGTTCGGCGCCAACGAGTAGGTCAGGTCGTTCCAGGTGATCAGCGGAATGAGGGCGTCCAATCGCGGGTCGATGCCGGCGAGGGCGAATTGGATCTGGCCGCCAAGGGATCCGCCGATCATGCCGACTCGAGGGTCGCCGGGGGCGTCCAGACGGACCCGGTCCAGTCGTGTGCCATCGCGAGCGGGCCTGGCACCCGCCAGGAAGTCAACCAGTTGACGGGCGGCTTGCCGTCCCAGTCCGGGTCGTCAAGCGTGATCTTGCAGCCGCTCCCGCCGAATCCCAGCCCGGAGTACGACAGCACGACGTAACCTTCGCCGGCGAAGGCGCGGCCGATGGCCTGCTGGCTGCCGTCGTTCTTGGACCCGCCGAAGCCGTGCGTGGTCAGGATCGCGGGAGCAGGCGTGGCCGGTGCCGGCAGATAGAGGTCGGCCACCACGTCGCAATGGGTGTCGTCATGGGGACCGACCACGGTGTCGAAGTGCAGCGTGGTAATGGTGTAGCCGGTGGCAGCGTGGACAGCCGGACCGGCGGTGAGCAGCAACACCGCAGACAGTAGGCTTCCGTATCGCGCGCGCATACCTGTATATCGTCAGCTTGGCCGATGGCGTTACAACACGGGGGCAGATACAGGTGACCGGCCTTGCGGAAACGTCGGCGACGACGTTGCGGAACTCGGCAAGCTGGGCGTTCCCCCACGTCGCCACTGCCGAACGGTTGCCGTCAGCGCGCCACTGCCCCGCCCCGGCTTCAGTTCACACCATGGCGTGCGGGCGACGGGCAGCGAGCATCTCGGGCGTCGACCCGCACCGTCACCTCGTCAGTGCCAGTGCGGGTCGACCATGCGCACGTCGTCTGGTCACCCGTGCGTGCCGATCCTGGCCTCGCCCAGGCGGTGGGCCGGGGACAACATCGCGGCGGATCGTCGCGGCATGGGAGGGGTACGAGGCGAGCGTCGGCGGCCGGGTGGGTGTCGACGCGTGCCCCGGTGCGGACTCGGCGCCGGCCGATTGCAGCGGCTGATCTTGTCCCGCACCGCCCCGGTGCGCAGACACGGCACGAGCGTCGGTATGCCGGCGCGCTGGACGATCGGAGCTGGCCGCCAGGACGGAGACGCAGGGATGGCCGGTGGAGCGCCTCGCAGCCGGCCATCTCTGGTGCTAAGCGGGTTGACAGAGGTTCTGCGCGTAACCAGGCGTGGGTGGGTCGCCAGGGGCGAAGACGACACGGCCTTGCCGGTTGTTGATGATTGGTGAAGAACCAGACACCACCACAACGAACCGGCAAGGTCGTGTCCATTATGCGCCCTGTCTGTGTATCCGCCGAGGTCTCCAGCAGCGCCCGGGCCCAGATCATGCACCTGCTGCACGGCCGGTGGCGTACCGCCACCCGCCTGATCATGGTCGTGCTGTCCACCGCCGGCATGTCCCCGGCGCAGATCGCCGACCTGCTGGACTACCACCCCGCCACCGTGCGCCGCTGGCTGCACCGCTACACCATCGACGGCATCCCCGGCCTACCCGACCGGCCCCGACCCGGACGGCCCCGCCTCGGCGGCCCAGCCCTCACCGCACGCATCACCACACTGCTCGCCAAGCCCGGGCCGTGGACCATCCGGCGAATCCGGCAGCAGCTGGGCAGACCCCAGGTCAGCCTGCACACCCTGTGGCGACGCACCCGCACGGTGGCCCAGTGGCGACGACCCCGCCTCGTCCCCAAAGGCGACCCCGACCACGACCGCGTTGTGGCGGGCATCCGCCGCCGCATCGCCCGGCTCCCGGCCGGATCGGTCGTCCTCGCCGCGGACGAGGCCCACCTCGACCTGCTCCCCACAGTGCGGGCCACCTGGACCCTGCACAGACGCCGCCACCGGGTCATGACACCGGGCAAGAACCGGCGCGCCACCGTCTTCGGCGCCCTCGATCTGGCCACCGGCGCCTGGTGGTCGCTCTGGGCCCGCCGCAGCGCCGCCGGTTTCACCACCATGCTGCAACTGCTGCTGACCGCCTACCCCACCGCCCCAGCAGTGGCGGTCATCTGCGACAACGACAACATCCACCACGCCGCGAGAGTGCGGCAATACACCAGCGACCACCCACGGCTGCGCCTGCTCTACGGCGCCACGTACAGCCCGCACGACAACCCGGTCGAACGCATCTGGGCCGCGCTCAAAACACAGTTGGCCAACACCGCGGTCACCTGGACCGAACGCATCCACCAAGCCCGCGTGTTCTTCCGGCGACGAACACCCGACCAGATGCTGACCACCGCCGCTCCATGGACCTCACCCTGGCTGCCCCGCAGTTACGCGCAGAACTTCCGAGGACCCGCTTAGCCGGCGACGGCCACCCGCGACGTGCGCTGCGCCGCGGTTGCCTCGGCACCGCTGCCGCGCCACAGGCGGACGGCGAATGCGACCAGTACGAAGGCGAGTGGCGCGTGCCCGACGGCGCCCGCGACGCCGCCGCCGGGGGCGCCGAAAGCGGCTATCGCCGCGACGATGAGCAGGATGGACTGCCACAACGGAACCGCCCGGGTCCGGATGAGCGCCACGGCGAGCACCAGCATCCCCACGTTGAACAGGGGTCCCAGGTAGAACGGGACGCTGACGAAGCTGTCGTTCGAAGCGATATGTCGGTGCGCGTGGTCCGAACACCGCTGTCCACAATGGACGCCCTGTCCTCCGGCGCCGCTGCGTCTGGCTGCGGAGAACGCGACCTGGGGCCGTCGCCGCGTACAAGGTGAGCTGGCTCGTCTGGGCTACCAGATCGCGGCCAGCACGGTCCGGTAGATCCTGCACCAGGCGGGCGTCGACCCGGCACCCCCGCCGGACCGGATCAACCTGGCAGCAGTTCCTGACCGCCATCGATCCGGCCCAGCTCAAGATCCGTTCCTGGTCAGCGTGGTTCGCGCCGGGCCGGCGGCACGATGCGGCGGATGGTGGGGCCGTCGGGTCGAGGTAGTCCACAACGATGTGTGGCTGGCTACCATCACCTGGCCTGTCGCTGGCATCGCGGGTGGGGCGGGCAACCCGGGAATTGAGGTCGTCGTCGCTGTTCCAGGCGGGTCCAACTACCTGGATGTGGATACGAAACACGTCGCTATCCCGCCGACCTGACGTTGCCTCAACTATCACCGCTGCGGCGGAGTCAGCAACCCTGCCGTGGAGGGCTATCCCGTCACGGGTCCGGTCTGTGCCCGGCAGGGGCACCAGGCAGCGTCAGGCGCGTCCGCGGGCGTACAGGGCCTGGGTCAGGTGGTCGGCAAAGGTGACGTCATCGGGATGCCCGCCGTCAACGATGACCCGCACGCTGTCGCCGGCTGCGACGGTCGGGATCGCATCAGCAACGGTGGCAATCACCTGCCGGTGCCTGGCGATCGTCGCAAGGGTGTCCATAGTGGGCCGCTCGCCTGCCTCATCGTGTCGGCCTGCCTATCCGGTAGGCATAGGGCTCACCACCGACTGCCCGGAGTGCCCTGTCAGGCACCGCGGATGTCGGACCGCGGCGACCCCGGCGCGGGTGGGTCGGCACCCGCACCGGGGCTGCGCCTGATCTCGCCGGAATAGGTCGGCGAGGCCAGGCGCTGGGCGGTGACACTGCATTGACGGTGCGGAACGCTTCGCCCACCACCCTTGCTGTTGGTGTGCCCGTCGCTGCGGTCGAGCCCATTGATTCGTTCGCGGCTTACTCAGAACAGCGTCCTGTCGCGGCACCGCGTTACACGCCCGACCGCCCCGATGATTTCGGCCGCGGAGTTCGTCACGGTACCCGACTCGCGCTGGCCGCCAAGCCGGCCAAGGACACCCACGTGGAGGCGGGGGCGCTCCCGCTGGCCGCGCTCACCGCCGGGCAGGCCCTCGCGGACCACGCCAGCGCCCCGCGCGCTGCGCGGAGGTTGGGGGCTCGGGGGTGGGCAGGCCGGTGTCGACGGCGGTGGTCAGGACGTCGCACTGCCCGGCCGTTGTGCTGTGGTGTTCAGCGGCGTACTCCGGAGCAGGCGCCGGGGCGCCGATGAATTGTGGGAACGTGGGACGTGTTGAACCCTGATCGGGTCGGCGGTCAGATCGCTTGGGCGAGTTCGGCGAACGCGGCGGCGACCCGCGTTGTTGGCGGGGCGTCGACGGCGAGTTCGTAGTGGCCGCGGCGAAGGTTCTGTATGAAGGCGTGCCCGGCGATGATGGCGGCGATGATCGCGTCAGGTGTGTGGGTCAGGAAGGCGAGCGGAAGCGAACCGCTGATGACGTGTCGTAAGAAGCTTCAATGGCGTCGAAATCGGGATGGCAGTCAAGTCCCGGGAGGAGTCTGGGGGGAGCCTGTTTATTGCCCAGATGGCGTCCGGCATGAAGGCGGCGCGAGCCTGGCCCGGGCTCTTGCACGGAACGTGAGAACCTGTCGCCCCGACACTGTCCCTGGCGTGGTTGGCCGGGGGCTTGACAGTCGGGGGAGACGGTCAGGTGCGGTTGCCGCAGCGTCGGTCTTGGTCGCCGGTGGGGGAGGGCGGCGAGGAACGTCCGGTCGGGCGGGGTGGGGCGAGGTCTGTCGATGTGGCGCTGCAGGATGGCGAGCTGGTGGCGCAGCGCAAGACCCCGGTCCGAACCACGCGGGCACCCTTCGATGCACGTAGCTCTCCAGTGACTACTTCGTGATTGCTGCGGTTGGTTGCCCTGTGCGGATGGCCTGGTGGCAGGTAGTGCAGACCACGAGGGTCTTCCGGCGCAAGGTGGCTATGAGGTGCGCCCACGGGGGCTGTGGTCGCCCCGGTTGGGTGAGGTCGGCGAGTCTGCGGACCTTCCGGTGGAAGCACTCAGCAGGTGACGTGGAAGAGGCCGACCGCTGTGCCCTTCGTTCGGTTCCACACGTTGATCACCTTGGGCGTGGGCAGCAGCACCACCCGGCATTTCCTTTGCTTCAGGTAGGCGGCCGCCTCGGGCGAGAGCTCCACGTTGCCATCCTGGCCGCTGCCCACGATCAAGCGGCGTACGCCGGCTGCCTGCTTGAACGTGTACCTAGCCTCTTGCCGTGAGATCGTGTGTGACGTGCCGTAGACGGCCCTTGAGAGCTTCTTCTTCCGCTTCTTCACCTGGCCGTCGGGCCGGATGATGACGTCGTGCTTGAAGACGGTTCCTTTGACCGTGATCGAGCCGAACGCCGTCCCCTCGATGTGAGGCTTCATCGTTCACCTCCAGGTCGCCGCTCGCCGCTCGCGCCGCCTTGCGGCCCAGCCTACTTCGTACTTCCTACTTCCCTACTTCGTACTACTTCGTACTTCCTGCCGCACGGACGATTGCCCCCACCCCAACCAGCCGCCGCCATGTCAGCGATTCTGTCGTTGAGGTGACCGGACATTTCGTCGCCGGTACTGGCCGTGGCGGTGCGTTACGCCGGCCTCGTACTCATCTTGAGCGCCGGGTAGCAGCGGGCCAGAAGTCTAGAGATCACCTGAGCCGGACGGCGGCAGGGCAGCCAGCCGGCCACCGGAGAGAGCTCAAGCAGTAGGACCCTTTGTCGCGATTCTAGAGATTAAGGCTGTGCGCCCAGTTCGAGTCTGTAGAAAGACTTGCGGTAAGTGATCTTGATGAACCTTAGCCCTGATCCACCGATTTATTGAGTGGTCGTGACGAGTCAGACGCGACGATGCCCTCGCGAGCTGGAAAGATAGAGGTTCTTGAGGCTTCTATCGTCCGGTTCGAGAGGGCACCATCGGGGTGAGAATATCGCACGGCGCGACGCGGGTGCGCGCATCGTTTGATGATCCGAGCCTGGTGTCGTGCGCCGGTGTCGAGCCGGTGATGGCCCTTGCCCAGCGGTGCGGCCTGCACGGCGTCGTCGCTGCTCGGCTGCATGTCCCGACGGACAAGGGATCCAACGCAGCGGGGAAGGTCGCCGCGATCGTGGCGGGCATGGTGACCGGCGCCGACTCGATCGACGATCTCGACGTGCTGCGTCACGGTGGGATGCCGTTGCTGTTCGACGGGGTGTATGCGCCCTCGACGCTGGGGTCGTTTCTGCGGACGTTCACCCACGGCCACGTCCGGCAGTTGCAGGCCGCGTCGCGGCAGTTCCTGGTCGGGCTGGCCGCGCGGGCGCCGTTGCTGCCCAGTGCCGGGGCGGTCACGTTCGTCGACGTCGACTCGCTGCTACGGCGGGTCTACGGCAAGCAGAAGCAGGGCGCCGGGTTCGGACACGCCAAGGTCGGCGGCTACCGGGTCCTGCTGCGCGGCCTGAACCCCCTCGTCGCCACGATCAGCACCCCGGACGCGGCGCCGGTGATCGCCGCGACCCAGCTGCGCGCCGGCAATGCCGGCTCAGCCCGCGGCGCGGCATCACTGATCGCCGAGGCCGTCGCCACCACCAAGGCGGTCCTGGCAGCCCAAGCAGCCCAAGCAGCCCAAGCAGCCCAAGCAGCCCAGCCCGCCACCACCACGACAACACCGGCGGTGGGCAGTGAGATCGTGGTCCGCGCGGACTCGGCGTTCTACTCCCGAGCGGTGATCACCGCTTGCCGCCGGGCCCGGGTGCGGTTCTCGATCACCGTCCGCGTCGATGCCAAGGTCCGGCGGGCGATCGCCACGATCGACGAGGGCGCCTGGACCGAAATCCGTTACCCGCAACCGGTCTGGGATGAGGACCAGCAGCGGTTCATCTCCCGCGCGCAGATCGCCGAGACCGTCTACACCGCGTTCGAGGGCACCCGTCACGAGGTCACCGCCCGGCTCATGGTGCGCCGCATTCCCGACCTGAAGAAGTCCACAGTGGATGGTCAAGGTGAGCTGTTCACCGTGTGGCGGTACCACGCCGCGTTCACCGACAGCCCGTACGTACTCGTCCAGGCCGAAGCCCAGCACCGCGGCCACGCCATCATCGAACAGGTCTTCGCCGAACTCATCGACGGACCCCTCGCCCACCTGCCCTCGGGCCGGTTCAACGCCAACAACGCCTGGCTGACCTGCATCGCCATCGCCCACAACCTCACCCGCGCCGCCGCCACCCTGGCCGGCCGACCCCACCACACCGCCCGCGCCGCCACCATCCGCCGGCAACTGATCAACGTCGCCGGCCGGATCACCCGTCACGCCCGCGAACTCACCGTCCACCTCCCGCAGCACTGGCCCTGGCAGCACAACTGGCTACGACTGTTCACCACCACGCACGGCCCACCCATCTGAATGACCACAGCAGACAGTCACACGCCGCCGACGCCGGCCACCCACAATGCCAGACCCCACCCAACCATCGAGCACACCGGCAACCCGGCCGGCCACCCCAGCACGCCCCGACGAACACACAAGATCACGGAACCAGGTCAATCCGACACCGAAATCTCGTCGGTGGATCAGGGCTTAGCGCGACCGGCAATAGGCGTCACTTGAGTCTGCGGGTGGTGGGGCGGGTGTCCCAGCGGTAGATCGTGCGGGCTCGTTGGATGAGTTGACGGATCGTGACGATGGCGGCGGCCAGGTAGAGGTAGAAATCGATGATGGTGGCGTTGCGGTCGGTGCAGCGGCGGACCTTGCCGAAGTCGTTCATCCACGAGTTACCCAACACTCTCTCAGCTCAGACGTCTTCGTCGAACTGGGTGCCGCGACGCGGGTTGGTGACCCGCCGGCCGGTCGAGTCGACGGCCCCGTCATCAACGCGGCCGCCACGGGAGTCGTGCACCTGGCGACTCTGCCTCTCCTCCGCCTCCCGGCGCGCCGCGTCGCGCGCCTCGGCCTCCGGCCCGTACGGATCTCTGCCGTGCGGATCGGCGTAACGCGCCGTCATCACTGTCACCCCCAACAGTTGCGTCACCGCGATCACATACCCAGCCTGATCTTCGGTTAATCCCGCTCAACCAGGCGGTGCGCCGGCCGATCTCGCCTACATGGTCACCCTTCGGCGCGGCTCGCGAGCGTTCGCCTTGGGTACGCGACCGTGGCCAGGCGGCCGCCGCCGGACGGCCGCTCCTGCCGACCGGAGCGCGGCCCATCTCGCACACGCGCCACTCACCTCACCCGGGACGCTGACACAAGCCACACCACCCCACGGCTCATCCTCACTCGGCATAGCAGCCACGTCATGGACCACAACCAGCGCGCCGGGAATTAGGCAACAGAGTCTGCGGAAGTTCCTGGCATCGCGGTAGGCCGGCGCCCGGGGCGTTGCGGGGTACGCCTACGGTGGCGCCATGCGGGCAGGCCGCGCTGCGCCGCCGGCCGGTTGCCTGGGTCCGCGCTGCCCGCGACGCTGGCCTGGACCACGGCGGCATCAGCGCCCTCGTCGCTGGCGTGCTGCACGAGGAGGGCGCCGCCGCGCTGGCCGGGCCCCGTGTTGCGTATCCTGGCCAAGCTCGGCGTGCGCGACCGCATCCACGCCGTCGTCCACCCCACCTCAACGGCCTCGTCCGCGGGCGTGGTGAGCAGTAGTACCGGGGTACTACTCGCCGGTCGTCGGATCGTCCCGCGGTACCGCCGCCGGGGCCGTTGCGTTCTTTAGCCTCGATCCGTGGATCGGATTTCGTCTGTGACGGTGTCATGGCGGTTTGGAAATGATGAGAGTGCCCTGCGGGCTGCGATGATCGGGTTTCTCTAGGACCTGATCGGTGCGGCTCGGAAGGACACTCTCGGTGCAAGGATCTCATGCCTTCCGGGCGGACGGCGCGGTGTTCGACGAGGGCAATCTCGTGTCGCACGCGGGTCTGGTCCCGCTGCTGGAACTGGCTGAGCAGGCAGGCCTGTCACAGCTGCTGGATCAGCATGTGCGGTTCGTGGATGAGCGGGTCAGATCCGGGGCGGCGAACCCGACCCCGAAGCTGACCTCGATCATCGCCGGGATGGCCGCCGGCGCGGACAGCATCGACGATCTGGACGTGATCCGGGCAGGTGGGATGCGGCAGCTGTTCGGCGGGGTCTACGCCAGCACCACGCTCGGGATCTTCCTGCGTGAGTTCACCCACGGCCACACCCGGCAGCTCTCCACGGTGCTGCGCCGGCACCTGGTCGCTCTCACACAACGCACACCGGTGCTGCACGACATCGCCGAACAGGCCTTCATCGACATCGACTCGCTGCTGCGCCCGGTCTACGGCCACGCCAAACAGGGCGCCTCCTTCGGCCACACCAAAATCGCCGGAAAGACGATCCTGCGCCGCGGGCTGTCCCCGCTCGCAGCCACCATCTGCACCCGCACCACAGCGCCGGTGATCGCCGCGGTCCGGCTCCGCGCCGGCCGGGCCGCATCCGCCAAAGGCGCCGCGAGCATCCTCACCGAAGCGATCAACACCGCCGTCGCCGCCGGCGCGCAACCCGGCAACCTCCTCATCCGCGGAGACTCCGCCTACGGCAACGGCAAGGTCATCACCGCAGTCCGCAACGCCGGAGCCCGGTTCTCCTTCACCCTGACCAAAACCAGCACCGTCAACGCCGCGATCGCCGCCATCGACGACGAGCAGTACACACCGGTGCACTACCCCGGCGCGGTCACCGACCCGGACACCGGCGCACTCATCTCCGACGCCCAGGTCGCCGAAATCACCTTCACCGCGTTCGCCGACAGCCACCACCGCGTCACCGCCCGACTGATCGTGCGCCGTGTCCTGGACGCCAACACCCAGGACCCGCTGTTCCCCGTCTGGCGCCACCACCCATTCCTCACCAACAACCCCGAACCCACCGCCGACGCCGACATCACCCACCGACGACACGCCATCTGCGAAACCGTCTGGTCCGACCTCATCGACGGCCCCTGGGCCCACCAACCCTCCGGTCAGTTCGGTGCCAACGCCGCCTGGACCATCCTCGCCGCCATCTGTCACAACCTGCTCCGCGCCGCGGGCACCCTCACCCGCATCCCCCGCTACGCCACCGCCCGCGGCGCCACCCTGCGCACCCACCTGATCAACATCCCCGCACGGCTGGCCCGCCCGCAACGCCGCCCGACTCTGCACCTGCCCACCCTCTGGCCCCGCGCCCACGCCTGGCTCGCCCTCTGGAAAGCCGTCTTCACCTGACCAGCGGCCCCCACCGCGCACACCGCAACGCAACACCCACCCGCAACCGACCACACGAAACCCGAGCACGCTGGCGCGGCGGGCCAGCAGCACCACCACGCCCTCAACCCCAACAAGATCAACTACACCCCACCCAAAGACCAACGCCGCAGCCGATCCACGGATCGAGGTTTAGCGTTGCGGCCAAGCGCCGGAGGGCGGTGGGTGACGCAGGGAGTGCTCGATGATCGAGGCACGGCAGCTGACGAAGCGCTACGGGGAGAAGACCGCGGTCGACCGCCTCGACTTTCTGGTCAGGCCCGGGGCGGTGACGGGATTCCTGGGCCCGAACGGGGCGGGTAAGTCGACCACGATGCGGCTGATCATCGGGCTCGATGCGCCGACGAGCGGGGACGTGAGCGTCAACGGCCGGCGGTACGCCCGCCACGCTGCGCCGCTGCAGGAGGTCGGGGCGTTGCTGGAGGCTCGGTCGATTCATCCGGGCCGGACCGCGTCCGATCATCTCATGGCCCTGGCCTACACCCACGGGATCCCGCGGCGGCGGGTCGACGAACTGATCGAACTGACCGGCCTGACGTCGGTGGCCCGCAAACGCGCCGGGTCGTTCTCGCTGGGCATGGGGCAGCGGCTCGGGATCGCCGCGGCGCTGCTCGGCGACCCCGCCACGGTGATGCTCGACGAGCCGGTCAACGGCCTGGACCCCGAAGGCGTGCTGTGGATCCGCAACCTGCTCTCCGGCCTCGCGTCGGAGGGTCGCACGGTGTTCGTGTCGTCGCACCTGATGAGCGAGGTGGCGCTCGTCGCCGACCACCTGATCGTGGTCGGCCGCGGCCGGCTGCTGGCGGACACGACCGTGCAGGACCTGGTCCGGCAGGCCGGCGGCGACGCCGTCGACGTGACCACCGCCGACTCGGCCCGCCTGCGCAGCGTGCTCGCCGGGCCGGGAGTGGGCATCATCGGGCGGGCCGGCACGGAGCAGCTGCGGGTCACCGGCCTGACCGCGCGCCAGATCGGGCTCACGGCCGCCGAGCACGGCATCGCGCTGTTCGAGCTGACCCCGAAGCAGGTTTCGCTGGAGGAGGCGTTCATGGACCTGACCAAGGATGCCGTGGAGTACCACGGCGGCGTCACGAGCGGAGCGGTCGCATGAGCACGGGTGTGCAGGATCGGACCCCGGGCGTCGCGGCCAGCCCGGCGGCGCGGCCGCAGTACCGGGTCACCGGTCGGCGGGTGCTGCGCTCGGAGTGGTCGAAGCTGTGGACGCTGCGCTCGACCTGGATCACCCTGGGTCTCGGGCTGCTGGCACTGCTGGCGTTCGGCACCATCGCGGCGTTGCGTTACAAGTCGTTGACGAGTGCCGGCGGGCAGATGGACCCGGACTTCGCCGACGCGACCTCGGTGAGCCTGACGCTGTTCGGGGTCCGGTTCGGGCAGCTGGCGCTCGGGGTGCTCGGCGTGCTGTTCGCGGCGGGGGAGTACTCCACCGGCATGATCCGCTCGACGCTGGCCGCGGTGCCGCGGCGGCTGCCGGTGCTGTGGTCGAAGGCCGCCGTGTACGGCGTGGTCGCGGTGATCGTCGGCCTCGCCGGCGCGTTCGGCGGGTTCCTGATCGCCGACGCCGTCGTGTCCGGGACCCCGGCCCATCTGGGCCTGTCCGGCGACGAGGTGCTGCGGTCCCTGTTCGGCGCCGGCCTCTACCTGGCCCTCGTCGGCGTGATCGGGATTGCCCTTGGCATGCTGCTGCGATCGGTGGCCGGTGGCATCTCCGTCCTCGTCGCCGCGCTGCTGCTCGTGCCCGGCCTGGTGTCGCTGCTGCCGAGCTCGTGGCGGGCCGACGTCGCGCAGTACCTGCCGAGCAACGCCGGCGAGTCGCTGTACTCGCTGCACCCGGCGACCGGCATGCTGTCAGCGGGCGCCGGTGCCCTGGTCCTGGTCGGCTGGACGGTCCTCGCGCTCGCCGGCGCCGCCTATCGGCTGCTACGTAAGGACGCATGACCATCGACAGTACCGACCATCTCGCCGCCCATCCGCTGGTCGACCGGCTCGCCGGGCTCGGCCAGCGGATGCGGTGGCTGGACGCCCGCCGACCGTGGTGGTTCGATGCGGCGGCGGTGGCGGCGGTACTGCTGGTGTTCGGCGTTCCGGACGTTGTCCACCACGACGGCGACGGCGAGCGGCCCGAACTGCAGCTGCTGCTGGTCCATCCGCCGCTCGCCGCGACGGTCGCCCTGCAGCTCGGCCTGGTGCTGCCGCTGTTCTGGCGCCGCCGGGCCCCGACCGCCACGTTCTACGCCGTCGCCGCAGTGTTCGTCGTGCAGTGGTCCGTCGGCGTGCTGCTGCGCGCCGACGTTGCGCTGCTCATCGCCGTGTACAGCGTGGTGTTGCGCGTCCACCCGGCCCGGCTGCCGTGGGCCGGGCTGACCGTCGCGGCGACACTGGGCCTGGTCGCCTGGCGGGTCTCCGGCGTGGTATCGCCGTGGGACGCGCTGTTCTTCCTGTCCGCGGCCGTGACCGCGGCCGCGGCGCTCGGCGTCGCCATCCGCATCCGGCGGGCCCAGCTCGCCGGCCTGCGCGACCGTGCGCTGCGCCTGGAGATCGAGCGCGATCAGCGCAGCCGCCTCGCCGCGGCCACCGAGCGGACTCGCGTCGCCCGTGAGATGCACGACATCGTCGGCCACAGCCTGTCGGTGATCATCTCGCTGGCCGACGGCGGTGCGTACGCCGTCGAGGGCAACCCGCCGCGCGGCCGCGAGGCCCTCGAGCGCATCGGCGACACCGGCCGGCTGGCGCTCACCGAGCTCCGCCGCGTCCTCGGCGTGCTCCGCGACGCCAGCGTCGCCGCCGAGCTGCACCCGCAACCCGGGGTCGCCGAGATCGGCGCCCTGTGCGACCAGATCCGGGCGGCCGGGCCCCACGTCGTCTACCGCACGGCCGGCGACGTGGACGCCCTGGACCGGGGGGTGCAGCTCGCGGTGTACCGGATCGTGCAGGAGGCGCTGACCAACGCGCTGCGCTACGCCGGGCCCAGCGCCAGGCTCGATGTCGTCGTGGCCCTGGAGGGTGCGCGGGTGGACATTATCGTCCGCGACAACGGCCCTGAAGGGCCGCAATCGGTGCCGGGGGCGGCCGGGCACGGGATCGCCGGCATGCGCGAGCGTGCGGCCCTCTACGGCGGAACCGTCGAGGCCGGCTCCCGCCCGGGCGGAGGATGGACCCTGCGGGCCACCCTCATCCCGGGCGCCGAAGGCAAGCCATGATCACCGTGCTCATCGTCGACGACCAGCCCTTACAGCGGCTGGGCTTCCGCATGCTCTTGGAGAGCAACGAGGACACCGACGTGCTCGGCGAGGCCGGCAACGGCACTGAGGCCGTGCGCCGCGCGGCGCAGCTGCATCCCGACGTCATCCTCATGGACGTACGCATGCCGGGCATGGACGGGATCGAGGCCACCCGCCGCATCGTCGCCGCTGGCGACCGATCCCGGGTGCTAGTGCTGACGACGTTCGATCTGGACGAGTACGCCCACGCCGCGCTGCGCGCCGGGGCGAGCGGCTTCCTGCTCAAGGACGCCCGCCCCGAGGAACTGCTGGCCGGCATCCGCGCCGTCGCCGCCGGCGACGCGGTGATCGCCCCGGCCCTGACCCGGCGCCTGTTGGACCAGTTCGCCGGCCAGCTGGGACCCGCCGCTGGGCCGGCCGGCGACGACCCGCGCCTGGCCAGCCTCACCGAGCGCGAGCGGGAGATCCTGGTCGCGATCGGCTCCGGCTGGACGAACCGCGAGATCGCTGAACGCCTGGTGCTGTCCGAGTCCACCGTGAAGTCCCACGTCGGCAAGGTCCTGGCCAAGATCGGCGCCCGGGACCGGGTCCAGGCCGTCATCTTCGCCTACGACCGGCGCCTGGCCCGGCCCGGTGCCGGCGGCTGAGCCGACGACGCTGAGAACAAGCTGAACGGCGGGTGTCGATGATTCAGCGGTACCTCAGCGCCGCCCGCCCTGTGGGGCTCGTAAATCGTGGTTCTGGCTATGCGGCCTGCGTGTATTCGTTGATTAGCCCTGCGGGTGCCGAAAACCCTATCCGGGCTGGTCAAGCGGCATGTTCGTACTCGTGGAGGATGCCGCCGAGACGATCGCGGCGGCGGAGGTTGAGGTGCGTGATCGTGCTGGGATCGGTGATCGGGGCGGGCAGCGGGTGCAGGGGCCGGGCGTTGTTGATGCCGCGGTGCGGGCGGTGAGCGTTGTAGTGCAGCTCGTACTGGCGTAGTGCGTGCAGCAGATGTGGCTGGTTCCAGATCAACGTGCGGTCGAGCAGTTCGCGGCGGCAGGTTTGGATCCACCGTTCCATGACGGCGTTCACGCGGGGCATCTGTACGCCGCTGAGCACGATCTCGATGCCGGTGTCGGCGAGGATCGTGTCGAACAGTGCCGGGTACTTGCCGTCCCGATCGCGGATGAGGAAGCGTGCCTGGCAGCCGGTGTCCTGTAGGTCCATGGCGAGGTTGCGCACGGCTTGGGTGACCCAGGCGGCGGTGGGGTGTGCGGTGGCGCCGAGGATGCGTACTCGGCGGGTGGCGTGCTCGATGACCGCGAGGATGTACATCCGGGCGCCGGTCAGGGTTTCGGTTTCGAAGAAGTCGGCGGTGAGGATGGCCTCGGCTTGGGAGCGCAGAAACGTCGTCCAGGTGGTGGAGGTCCGCTCAGGTGCGGGGTCGATGCCGGCGTCGTTGAGGATCTCCCAGACCGTGGAGGCGGCGACCTTGATACCGAGGACGAGGAGTTCACCGTGGATGCGCCGGTATCCCCATGAACTGTTCTCCCGCGCCAGGCGGAGCACCAGCGCGCGGATGGACCGCACCGTGGGCGGTCGGCCGACACGCTTCGGGCGCGAGATGCGCGCGTGACGTGCGGCGATCAGGTCGCGGTGCCAGCGCAGCACGGTCTCGGGGCGCACCAGCAGCCGGATCTGGCGTAGTACGGCGCGGGGGAGTCGGTGCAGCAGCGCGGTAAGCAGCGCCCGGTCGGCGGGGGTGAACCGGATTTTCTGGCCGTGCAGCTGTCGTTCGAGGACGATGATCTGATGTCGGAGGGCGAGGATTTCGGCGTCCTTGGCCCGGTCGCTCATGGGTAGCAGCCGCAGCATCGCCAGCGCGTTGGTCACGCCGAGGTAAGCCAGTCGAGGCAGCACGATCAGGCATCCTCGCCCAGTTGTCGCCAGCGATACGACCAGCCTGGACATGTTTGACGAGCGCAAGATCTGTTGTCATAGTCAAACCGACCCTGACCAGGGCGGACGTCATGGTCGGCACCCGCACCGCCAGGAACGCCCGATCGCTCGCGTCGAACCGCACCTTCTCCTTGCCCAGCTGGCGTTCCAGCACTGTGATCTGATGGCGCAGGGCAAGGATTTCCACGTCCTTGTCCCGATTGCTCATCGGCAGCAGCCGCAGCACCGCGAACGTGTTCGTCACAGCCAGGTAGGCCAGTCGCAGCGGCACGGCAGTCCATCATGCCGCATCGATCACCAGCTATGCCCAGGCCCAGCAACCGGGTCAACATCTCCGCCACCCCGCGCTGGCCCTCACCAGGGCGGATGGGGTTATCGGCAAGCGCGCTACTGCCGTAGCGCAAAACGGTCAAATCCCTACCTTGCAAAGGCCCTGCCGGAGGTGAAGGTGAATTGGAGTGTTCCCGATCTTTTTACGCCCGGAATGCCGCATCGGCTATTGGCGAACATTGCATCCCGGGGGTGATCACTCGGGCACATCAACTGATCGAGTTCCGGGACGCATTGAGCCGCTGACCTGCCCGAATGCGACTCCCCGTCGGCGAACATATCACAAGTCGCTGCCGCGGTGGGGGCAGTCAAGTCATCACTCGACCAGCATCGAAACGAGAAACACCATGTCATCCGTGTTGCGGCCCGGCCGCCCGGCAGGAGCCGACGAATCATTGTTTTCGCTGGAGCAAAAGAACGCGCGTATGGCTTGACATCGATGAGTGCTGAACGCCAGGGTGAGACCCGCTGCTGCACCGCCATGACCCGCGGAACGACCATCCGCGATAGGTGGGATGCGTGAGGCGGTGGCCAATCACGAGGGAGGGCACATGAATCTGTCATTGAGTGACCGGCGTGAAGGTGGTGCTCGGCCGGCAGGGTCGCTGCCGCGCTGGGTGCCGGGCTGGTCGGTGGCGGCACTGACCGCCTTGCTGATCCTGACTCCGGTTCCCGCGTTTGCCGAAGGCAGCTGGAACAGCAGTCTCAGCGGCGTCCGCAGCGGGTTCACCTCGCGCACCTGGCACGACGCCAACAACGACGGCACCATCACGAAGACCACCCTGTCCGGCTGCTCCCGAGACGACGGCGCGAACTTCTTCCTAGAGGTTGACCTGCGGCGGAAGCGTTCCTTCGCACCGGATGTCTCCTACGGCCGCCGGAACGTCTCCAGTTGCAGCGGTGGCACCGGCACCGGCAGTTGGGGCGACCAGACTTCCGGCGACTACTTCCTGCAGTTCTGGCACTATGACTTCGGCACCGTCTCGGCGAGCAGCGTCGGCACGGTGTACTAGCGCGTTGCTCCAGCACGTTGTCGGGTGGGCGGGTCGTCGCCCGCCCGGCAACGCCAGACCGGCACAACCGACGAGCGAGGGCACTCATCATCGACAATGCGGCGTTCGCCATTCGGGCTGATCGAGTGTCGTTTCGGTACCGGGGACGCAGCTCGGCGCCAGTATTGACCGACGTGTCGGTCGCTCTTGATCAACGCCCTACGGTGCTGATCGGGCCGAACGGGGCCGGCAAGTCCACCCTCCTGCGACTGCTGACCGGCCAGCTCCGGCCGACCACGGGGACGGTCAGCCAGACCGGTCGGATCGGCTGGTCGCCCCAGCACACGCCGGCGTTGCCCGGCTTCACCGTCGGCGAGCAGGTGCGCTACGCGACCTGGCTGGCCGGGGTCCGCGCAGACGACGCAGTGCCGGCGGGAACTCGTGCGCTGGCCCGAACTGATCTGACCGAACTGACCGATCGGCCGGCGACCAGGCTCAGCGGCGGTGAGCTGGCCCGGTTGGGAATCGCCTGCGCGCTCGCGTCCGAGCCGAACGTGCTGCTGCTCGACGAGCCAACCGCCTCGCTCGACCCACTGGCTCGCCGCTCGGTCCGCACGGTGCTCCGCGCTCTCGCCGAGCAGGGGGTGGGCATCCTGGTGTCGTCGCACACCGCGTCGGACATCGGTGCGCCGTTCACCCGGCTGCTGGTGCTGGACCGGGGCCGGCTGGCCTTCGACGGGTCAGTGCGGGACTTCTTTGCTGCCGAGCATCCCAGTGGCGTGGTAGCGGACCTGGCGCAGGCACTCCGTGAGCGCTGAATCGCCGATGCCGCCCGTCGTCCGATGGCCGGCTCGCCGGGTTGACCGCTCCTACCTGCGTACTCCAGCGGTCTGGCTTGCGTTGCCGGGCTTCGTGCTGGCGCACCTGTTCCTGACAGCGAACGCGACCACCGTGAACTACGCTCCGGCCCGGGCGGCGGCGGTGACGGGTGCGATGGCGATTCTGGCGCCGATCCTTGCCCTGTGCGCGGTGTGGGAGGCGGCCACCCTGCGGGTGCTGTGGGGCCTGCTGACGGTACGCCGCCAGTGGTGGCTGGTGCTGGCTGCTCGACTGGCGCCGGTGCTGGCCGTCGGGGTGCTGATCCACCTGGCGCTCTACGCCGAGGCGCTGCTGCTGCCCAGCCCGGCGTGGCCCGGTTGGGAACTGCCATCGCTGTCGCTTGTCGGGGTGCTGGCCTGGACCGCCTTCGGCGCCGCGCTGGCGCTGGTCCTGGGACGGCTGCTGGCGATGACCGCAGCGCTCCTGGTGCCCTACCTGGCACTCACGCTGCCGGCCGGCTGGCAGCCGTTCTGGCTGCGCCACGTCAACGGCAGCCCGTTCGACTGCTGCTCGACCAGTGAGGTGCTGGACCCGCGCGTCCTGGTGGGTTCGGTCGGGGTGCTCGGCGCAGTCGCGGTGCTATCGGTGTGCGTGGCCCAGGTCCGGTTGGCGCCGAGCCAGTACCGGCCATGGGCGGCCGCCGTGGTCGCGGTCGCCGCCCTGGTCGGCGCGGCAGGAGGTATCACCGCCGTCGCCGGGCTCGGCCCGATGCCGACCCGGACCCGTCCCGCCGACGCACTGGTCTGCCGGCTGCCGGTATGTCTGTGGCCGGAGGACGCTGCCGCGTTCGCCGCCAACGAGGCGGCCTGGCGGGCGGCCAGCGCGGCATGGACCGATCTGGGACTGCCGGCCCCGGCCGTCGACCGGATCGGCCCGATCCAGGCGGAGGGCATGCTGGCGATCACGACGACCGCGACCAGCGAGGAATCGGCCCGGGCGACGATGGCCCAAATGTTGCCCCGAGCATTGGCCAACTGCCTGCGCGACTTCAGCGATCCGGCCCGCGATCAGCGGCTTGACCAGCTGTCCGCATTGCTTGCCGCCGAGCTCGGCGTGGCCCAGGCCCTCGGTGACGTTGCCGCGCCCGTCCCGACCGAAGCACCGCGGTTGTGGCGCGAGGTTGGACGGTGCGGCGAATGACGCTGTTCCTCCGCGCCCACCACGCCCTGCGGGTCGCTGCGCTGGGCAGTGTGCTGGTGGCCACTGCCTGGTGGCTGGCCGGCACCAGCCTGCCAGTACCTCAACTGCTGCAGGGACGGGCCACGCCGATCGCGGTCACCGCGCTGTTGACCGCGTTGTACGCGCCGCTGACGGCGTACAGTTTCGGCGGACTGACACTGCGGTTCGAGCACGGCGCCCGCCGCGGACTTCTCGCCGCGGACCTGTGCCAGCTGGTCGTGGTCTGCGCCCCGGTGACCGTGGTGGCACTACTGGCCGGGCTCACCGGCGACGGCCAGTTCGCCGCCGACCTGACCCGCAACGTCGCCGCCTTCACCGGTGTGGCCCTGCTGCTGCTCACGATCGTGGGCGAGGCCACCGCGGTGGCGTTGCCCGTCCTCTACTTCTTTGTGACCAGTATGCTGGGCACCCACCCGGACGGCTCGGCACAGTGGTGGGCGGTCCCACGCGCGCCAGCCACCGCCGCGACCCTGTCCATGGCCGTCGCCACGCTGGCGGTCGGCACAGCGGTCTACCATCGAACGGCCCGCGCGACGGCAGCTGCGCGCGCCGGCCGGGACTGACGACGGCGCCTCGTCGCTGAGGGAAGCCACGCCGTCCTGTGAATCACGTGCCGCTGGTTGAACAACGCAGGCCGAGGTTGTGCAGCGCGACGGTCACGACGCCAGCCGTGGGGACCGGTGCGGGTATGTGACGGCGTTAGCGGTCAGCCCGGTGACGTTGACAAGAAGGACCGCATCGAACAGGTCCAGTGTCGGCGGACCAGTCGGCGATGCCAGGCCAACAGGGTGGCCGGAGGTGACGATCCGATGCTTCCACAGTGCGTGCGGCGGCGCCCGGACCAGCGCGGACAACACCGCCCGTTCCGGGCACGACAGGTCACCGCCCGCCAAGGGACGCGCCTCCGGGCGGTCGCGCGCAGCCTGTCCGCCGCAGCGATCGTCGCGGCGCACGCCGTGAGCGTTCGGATCGTGCACGCGCAACTACGGGCGATCAACACCCGGCACCACGCCCGCTCCCGTCCGAGGCGGCTCGCACCTACCGGACGATCGGCGGCCCAGCCCGAGCGCCTCCCGGCCGGCTCACGGCGGCAAGCCCTCCGGAGCGCCGCTGTGAGTGCCGATGTGCCTTATGCGGCCGCCTGGAAATCCACGTCGCTGCAGAAGTAGTACGACTGGTCCATGTGGCTCGCCTGCCAGATCGTGTATACGATGTGGCGTCCGGTGCGCGTGCCGGCGTCGGCGTCGACCGAGAGCGAGACGCCGTTGTCGGCCGGCTGCCACTTGGCGGCAGGAGTGCTGCCGATCTGGCTCACCAGCTCTAGGTCTCCCCAGCCGAGCTGCTGTTTGGTGGGATCGAACCCCTGCCGGGTGATGTAGACGCGGACGTAGTCCGCCCCGTGCTTGGCCTGGTCGAAGATGTTCACCGAGAAGTTCCGGTCCTTGGGGGTGGCCTTCCACTGGCCCACCGCGTCCAGCGCGGCGTAGCGTCCGGCCTGCGTACGCCCGGCGCTGCAGAGCTGCCCGTCCGGGATGGCGGCCTGGTGGTCGCCCTTGACGCCTTCGCGGTACAGCCCGTTCCAGTTCCACATCGTGCTCGGGTCGGCCTTCCATGCCTGGTAGCACATGGGATCCTGGCTCGCCATCTCCGGCGCCTGGTGGTTGTTGCTCCACCGCTGCAGGCAGTCGTATGCGCGCGCCGGCGGATCGGCTGCCGATCCGTGGGCGGAGGCAGCCTCAGGCAGGGCGGTCACGAGCAGCGTCGCCGCCGCCGTCGCGATGGTCAATGCACGACGCATCAGGGCGCGACGGGGTGACACGAGAGCAGACATGGAACCTCCTGGCGCGATACGTATTGATGCTCACCGACGTGGCGCATGGAAGCGCTCCCAGGACCATACCTGTCCCATCTACCTGGGACTACGGCACCATCCCCTGCGACGTCCACCGCCGTTTCGGACTCCGCCACTGTCCGTTCATGGCGGCCCTGCCGCCGCGAGGGGTCCTTACGCCTGCATACTCGCCCGGCCCCGGATTACGCGGTTGAGGAAACGCACGCTGAATCGACCTCGGCACGAGCGGGACACCAGCCGTTTTGCGCCGCGTCGACAGGCACGCTCGCCTGCTGCACCGCGGTCCGGGTTTCATGTCGAACTGCCGATTGGCCCGGACGGTCGTGGGGTGAAGGCACGGCCCGCCCGGGCCGGCACTGAGGACTGGAGCCGCCACGGTCATCGAGGAGCTCGACGAGAAGAAGACGCGGCTCGACGACGTCGGTTTCAACGCCCGGGGGACGGTCCGGAAGTTTGAGAAGCTGCGTGTGACCAATGGCGGTCGGCTGCAGGAACCTGCGGCGCTGGCGGGTGGTAGCACGCTCCGTGTCGTCATCATGGCTTGCAGTTGGATCAGCTCGCGAGGTACCACCTGCCTACCGATAAGGCCGGCAACCGGATTTTTGCCGCGGAGGCTCGGCGGGTGCGAATCGTGTCGTTGGACGGATCGATGCGGATCAAGGCCGGGCAACTTGGCCTTGAGGCCGAGAAGTACATCAAGCCTGGCGCGAACCGGTGGACCGCCGGCAACGGCTGGCACACCATCGAGGTCCCCAGCGACCTCATCGACGCAATCTACGTCCTGCGGGGTGCGGGGACTGTAAACGAACGTTCGTTTGACAGACCCGAGGGGCGCGGCTGGGCCTGCAGGTACGCGCGGATCGAGGTTGACCGAGACGCCAGTTCCACAATCAGGAACAATCAGGTGTCGAGCGTTGTCTCCCGCTGGGATCTACGTGGTGGCCAAGGGCGGGAATGCGGCCACCGGCGAGCAGGATGTTGATCTGTCGTGTGGACAGTTGGTGCCGGGCCTGCAGGATCGTGTCTCGGGTGGCGTTGTGGACGGTGATGTCGGCGCCGGCGTGCAGGGCTTGCGTCATGTTCCGCACGATGAGCCGGTCGCCGACCTCGGGTGTGTCGCCGGCGTACTCCAGCGGCAGGACACCGAAATTGATCAGGTTTTGCCAGTGGATGCGGGCGTAGGAGCGGGCGAGGACGAGCCGGAGGCCGAGCGAGCGTGGTGCGAGGGCCGCGTGTTCGCGTGAGGAGCCCTGACCGTAGTTGCGGCCGGCGACGATCGCGTGCGCGTTCTGGTTCCGAACGCGGGTGACGTACTCGTCGTCGACCCGGGCGAACGTGAACTCGGCCAGCTTTGCGATGTTGCTGCGGTAGGGCAGCGCCTCCGCGCCGGCCTGCAGGATCTCGTCGGTGGACAGGTCGTCCCCGACTGTGATCGCCACGGTCGCCTCGAGTGCTTCGGGCATCGGGTCGAGGTCGGGCAGCGTGCCGATGCTCGGCGCTTTGTCGAGTTGGACCTGGACGGCCTTACCGGCAGGCAGCGGCGGTTCGAGCATGGCCCGGTTCACCGCCGACCGGTTCGTCAGGGACAGTGTCGGGTACGCGATGCCGAGCTGCCGGGGGTCGGTGATCTCGCCGTTCAGTGCGGCGGCGGCCGCGGTCTCGGGGGAGCACAGCCAGACGCGGTCGTCGGCGGTGCCGGATCGGCCGGGGAAGTTCCGCGGCATGGTGCGCAGGCTGTTGCGTCCGACCGCCGGGGCCTGCCCCATGCCGATGCAGCCCAGGCAGCCGGTCTGATGCAGCCGCGCCCCGGACTGGATCAGCGAGAGCGTCGCGCCCATGCCGGTGAGGTCGGCGAGGATCTGTCGGGACGACGGGTTGACATCCAACGACACCTGCGGATGCGCCTGCCGGTCGGCGAGGACCGCGGCCACCATCGCGAAGTCGCGCAGTCCCGGGTTGGCCGAGGAGCCGACCACGACCTGGTGTACCGGTGTGCCGGCAACCTGCGCCACCGGCACGACATCGCCGGGCGAGCCCGGCCGGGCGATCAACGGCACCAGGCTGGACAGGTCGATCTCGTCGGTCAGGTCGTAGCCGGCACCGTCGTCGGCCGTCAGCTCTGCGAAGTCGGCCTCGCGGTCCTCGGCGGCCAGAAATTCGCGCACCCGGTTGTCGGCGGGGAACACCGTCGTGGTGGCGCCCAGCTCGGCGCCCATGTTCGCGATCACGTGCCGGTCCATGGCCGTCAGCCCGGCGAGGCCCGGCCCGTGGTACTCGATGATGCGGTGCACGCCGCCGTCGACGCCGTGGCGGCGCAGCATCTCCAGGATCACGTCCTTGGCACTGACCCAGGGCGGCAGTTCGCCGATGAGGTGCACGCCCCAGATCTCGGGCATGACAAGGTAGAGCGGCTCGCCGGCCATGGCCATCGCCACGTCCAGGCCGCCGACTCCGATGGCGAGCATGCCCAGCGAACCTGCCGCGCAGGTGTGTGAGTCGGACCCGATCAGCAGCTTTCCGGGCACGCCGAAGCGCTGCATGTGCGTCGGGTGTGACACCCCATTGCCCGGTTTGGAGTACCACACCCCGAACCGCCGGCAGGCCGAGCGGAGGAACAGGTGGTCGGCCATGTTCCGCTCGTCGGCCTGTAGCAGGTTGTGATCCACGTACTGCACCGAAACCTCGGTGCGCGCCTGATCCAGGCCGAGCGCCTCCAATTCCAGCATCACCATCGTGCCCGTGGCATCCTGGGTCAACGTCTGATCGACCCGCAGCCCGACCTCCTGCCCCCGCACTGGCTGACCCGCCACGAGGTGGGACCGGATCAACTTCTGCGCGAAATTCAGCGGGGCCATACCGCCGACTACCCGACGGACCCGGCCTCAACCAGGTCTTGGACACCGCCGCCGATCCGGGGCACACGATCCTGCTGGCCAGCCTGACACTCGTCGCCCAGGAAGAAGGCCGTTGCCAGGCCCGCAATGACGCCGGGGGCGCCGCATTTGGCACCCTCGGCATGGTCGCCTTCGCCGGCATCGTTGCAGCGCTCGCGGTTCGCAGCCCGATCTGGCTCACGCTCACCGCAGCAAGCACCGCCTGGGCGCTGGCAGCGTTCGCCGGCTACCTCACTACCTCATCGCTCGGGCGAGCGGCGCCGGAGGCGACGAATGACGCGGAAGGCCGGACAGCGTCCTTCAGCAGCGCAAGGGGGGACCAGGCAGGGCCCGGCGCTGGTCCCCCGATCCCTCGCTCACCGCGGCTCGTCACCCCTCGCCGGCTTGCTTGCGCCAGTCACGCATAGCGTCGCGGACCTTGTCGAACACCGCGATCGGCGGTCCGACGACGATGTTCGCGACGGCTGACTCGCCGGTCGACGGGTGCGGGCGCGTGGGGGCCAACGCCTCCGCCGCCTCGAAAGCACGCGCCATCTTTCCCAGCCGTTCCGGATCGGCATGCTTGCGAAGCTGCGTGAATTCCAGGCGCTCTTCCTGAGTCGCATGCGCCAGGACAGATTCGCCGAGCACGCTCAGGTGCCAGTCGAACTCCGGGTGGTCTACCCCAAGATCGTAGAGGTCGGACAGCGCCTGCTTGGCATCCGACTCTTCGGGGAGCCGTTCGTCGATGATTTTGGTCGCCATTCGGAATGATGTTGCGCGCCGCCGGATGGACGACCTGCTCGGCGTGAATGGCACGGTCCGGATCCGGGACCCGTCCGACCCCAGCTCGATGAAGCTGCCTCTTGCTTGCACCTCGCTGGCCTGGTACGAATGCTCATCTCAGAACTTAGGTTCATGTATATGAACCATCTGGCCGGCCGGAGGGTCACATGGATGAGCGGCGCCCAATCCCGGGTTTGTTCTCCACCAGCACGTCGATCTCTCGTCGGAGCCTGCTGCGCGGCGCGCTCGCGGCGGGCCTGACCGTTCCCACGGCGTCGCTGTTCGCTGCGTGCGGCGGTGCGTCCACTCCGAAGACCAACGACACTCCCGGGACGCTGTCGATGACCGCCTGGGAGGCGTACCCGGATCAGATCCGCACGCTGCTGTCGTCCTTCAAGGACCAGTCCGGCGTGGGCGTGGATCTGTCCCTCATCCCGAACGTCGGCTACGGCCCGGCCCTGCAGACGCGGCTGCAGGGCGGCCAGGCGATCGACGCCTTCTACAACTTCGCCTACGCCTCGACCAAGTACGTCGACGCGGGCTGGGCCGGAACGCTCAACAAGTTCGCCGGTGCCGAGGACATGCTCAACGACATGTTCCCCGCGTCGGCGGCACGGCACCGGCTCGCGGACGGCCGGATCATCAGCGTCCCGTACTTCTCCGCGGTGCACAGCCTCATGTACAACCAGAGCCACCTGCAGAAACACGGCATCAGCGCACCTCCGACCACGAAGGAGGAGGTGTACGAGCAGTGCAAGAAGCTCAAGGCCGCCGGGGTGGCCAGCCCGTACGCGGGCTACTGGACCAAGCAGTTCCTTGAGGAGTACTTCCTCGTCTACCTGCTGGCCGACGGGATCACGCCGTTCGACGCCAAGGGTGCCCCGGTCTTCGCCGACGACGCCAAGACGCTCGGCGTCATGGAGTGGTGGAAGGCGATGTACCAGGAGGGACTGACGTCCAAGGAGGTGCTCACCGCCGACCCGGGCGCGCACGTCACCGCGATGGCACAGGGCAACTCCACGTTCTTCGAGTTGCACCACTACTTCCTGCAGATCGTGCGCACGGCCGACGGTCCGGAGTCGAAGAACGTCACGATGCTGTATCGCCACCCCGGCACGGCCGGCAAGACGCTGCAGATCGGTGAGGTCATCCAGATCGGGGCCACGGCGGGCGGCGCGCGGGCCGATGACGCCTGGAAGCTGCTGAAGTTCTACGGCTGGAAGGACGAGGCCGGCAAGTACTCCACGTTCACGTCCTGGGCGAAGGCGGCGGCGCTGCTCGGCCCGTACCCAGGGCTGTTCAAGGACAAGGACTTCTTGGCCGCGTTCCCGGACTACTACGACATGCCGAAGCTGGAGGACGCCTTCGCCAACCAGAGCGACGTGGTCCCGGCGCGGGTCGCCCCGTGGTACGCCTCGTTCCAGGTCAAGGTCGGCGACCGGCTTCAGGCGATGCTGCTCGGCTCGGCCGGCGTCAAGGACACCGTCGTCGGGCTCGCCGCGGACGCCAAGAACCTCGCCGCCGCGGGCAGCTAGCATGGCCGAGACGATGGCCCCGGCCCCGCGGCGGCGCACGTCGCCGCGGGGCCGGGCCGACGCCCGGTTCGGGCTGGTCCTCGCCACCCCGGCGCTGGTGTTCGTGCTGGGACTGGTCGCCTGGCCGGCGATCCGCACGACGATCTACTCGCTGCAGCGGGTCAGCTTCGCCGGCGAGGCGCGGTGGGCGGGGTTCGCGAACTTCCAGACGCTGTTCGCCGACGAGCAGTTCCGGCACGCGCTCACCACAACGGTGCTCTACGCGGTCGGCTTCCTGCTCGTCTCCACCCTGCTGGGGCTCGGGTTCGCGCTGCTGCTCAACACCGGCTTCCGCGGCCAGTGGCTGGCCCGCAGCCTGCTCATCGTCCCGTGGGCCTGCCCGTGGGTGATGGTCGGCATGATCTGGAAATGGTTCGTCGACGGTGAGGTGGGCGCGCTCAACGGCGTCCTCCTGGCCCTCGGCCTGGACGGCGTGGCGCCGCTGTCGGACAGCACGGGCGCCCTCATCGTCGCGATTCTCGCCGGGGCGTGGCGGCAGGCGTCGTTCACCGGGCTGCTGTTTCTGGCCGGGCTGCAGACGATCCCGCGGGAGTTGCCGGAGGCCGCGATGGTCGACGGAGCCAACGCCTGGCAGCGGCTGCGCCGCCTGACCCTGCCCTGGCTGCGGCCGGTCATCGTCGTCGTGGTCATCATCAACACGATCTTCGGGTTCATGCAGTTCGACACGATCTGGGCACTGACCCAGGGCGGCCCCGGCGACGCCACCTCGGTCCTGTCGATCTACCTGTACCAGCAGCTTTTCGTCTACACGAACACCGGCCTCGGCTCGGCCACCGCCGTCGTCCTCGGCGGCATCGCGCTCGTCCTCGGGTTCGTGTTCGTCAAGCTGCTGTACCGCTCGAGCACTTTCACGGAGGGCGTCGAGTGAAGCGCTCACGGCTCGCCTCGGCTGGGATCTACGTCGGGTTCGCGCTGTTCCTCGTCTGGATCCTGTTCCCGCTGTACTTCACCGTGCTGAGCAGCTTCATGGGTCCGTCGGAGATCGGCGCCAAGCCGTTCCACTGGTGGCCGCACGACCCCACGCTGGCCAACTACGTCGCCATCTTCACCGGCAACAGCGCGCCGTTCTCCACCGGGCAGGACGGCGGGATCGTCTCGAGCACCGACGCGGTCGCCCGGCTGATGCCGGCGATCGCCCGGAGCCTGGTCGTCGGCGTCGCCGTGGTCGCCAGCAACCTGGTCATCGCCGGTGCCGCCGGGTACGCGTTCTCGCGGTACGAGTTCCGCGGCTCGCGCCTTGCGTACCTGCTGCTGCTCGCTTCCCGGGTGGTGCCGGCCATCGCGATCGTGCTGCCGTTCTTCGTCGCGTTCCGGCAGCTCGGGCTGCTCAACACGTCGCTCGCCCTGATCATCAGCTACAACGCGTTCACGCTGCCGTTGGCGATCTGGCTGCTCAAGACGTACTTCGACAGCGTACCCAAGGAGCTGGAGGAGGCCGCCGAGGTCGACGGCGCGTCCCGGTTGCGCTGCCTGCTGGTGGTCGTCACCCCGATCGCCCGGCCCGGGCTGATCGCCGCCGGCCTGCTGGTCTTCCTGGAGGCGTGGAGCGAGTTCTTCTACTCGCTGGTGCTCACCAACGCCCTCACAGTGCCGCCGGTCGTGGCCGGCCTGCAGAACCTCCAGCAGTTCTCCTGGACGACGCTGGCCGCGGCCACCATGTTCACTGTCGTCCCGCCGGTGCTCATCGCTCTGGCGTTTCAGCGGTACATCGTGACAGGTCTCGCCGCAGGGAGTGTGAAATGATCGAAAGTCTTGCCGGGAAGGTCATGACCGTCCTCGGGCCGATCGAGCCCGAGGACATGGGCAACACCCTCACCCACGACCACGTGCTGGTCGACGGGTGGGGACTGCGCCAGCTGTACGAGGCGATCCTCGACGACGAGGAGATCGCCGTCGAGGAGGTCCGCCGGTTCGCCGCGGCCGGCGGGCGGACGATCTGCGACCCGACGAACATCGGGCTCAAGCGCGACCCGCAGGCCCTGCGCCGGATCAGCGAGGCCAGCGGCGTCAACATCGTGATGGGCGCCGGCTGGTACCGCGAGGTCGTCTACCCCGGCTACATCACCACCGACAGCACCGAAGCCCTCGCCGACCGCCTCGTCGCCGAGATCACCGACGGCGTTGACGGCAGCGGCATCCGCCCCGGCTTCATCGGCGAGATCGGCACCGAGCGCGGCCACATCACCCCGCACCAGGAGCGGGTGTTCCGCGCCGCCGGCCGGGCCCACCGCCGCACCGGCTGCCCGATCATGACCCACACCACCCACTGGGGCGAGCTGGCCCTCGAGCAGCTCGACCTGCTCGCCGAGGAGCGGGTCGACCCGGCCCGCGTCATCGTCTCGCACCTGGGCGACCGGCGCGGGACGAAGTGGTGGCTGCCGATCGCCGAACGGGGCGCCTGGCTCAACATCGACAACCTGGCCTTCGTGCAGGGTTACGCGCCCCTGTCGTTCCGGGCCGACAACGTCGCCGAGCTGTGTGCCATGGGACTGGCCGGGCAGCTGATGCTGTCCAACGACATCTGCGAGCTGGGCCAGCTCGCCGCGTACGGCGGACCGGGCTACGCCAACGTGATCGAGACCTTCCTGCCCATGCTGCGCGACCGGGGAGTGTCCGAGGAGGACATCCACCGCATGACGGTCGCAAACCCCGCCCGGGCGTTCGCGTTTGCGGCGGCGCCCGCCACAGAACCTGGAGAACAACCATGAGCACAACGGCAGTCGTGGTCGGCGCGGGTCGAGGCATCGGGCAGGCGATCGGCGAGGACCTCGCCCGCGCCTGCCCCGGCGACCGGCTGGTCCTCGCCGACATCGACGCCGCCCTCGTCGAACGCGT
Organism: Dactylosporangium sp. CA-152071; assembly: GCF_050936335.1. Lineage (NCBI taxonomy): Bacteria > Bacillati > Actinomycetota > Actinomycetes > Micromonosporales > Micromonosporaceae > Dactylosporangium > Dactylosporangium sp. CA-152071. The sequence continues at coordinate 36,312 of NZ_JBNJMZ010000003.1, forward strand.
CGCGGCTACGCTGCGGGTGCAGGGCGTCGAGGCGACCGCCCGCCACGTCGACATCACCGATGAGAAATCGGTACAGGACCTGGTCGACGAGACCGCCGAGGCCGACAAGGTCGCGATCGCCGCCGGGGTCTTCGACAGTTCACCCACCCTCGACGTCACCGTTGCCGACTTCGAGCGCATCCTCCGGGTCAACACGATCGGCTGCTTCGACGTGGCCCGCCGCTACGCCGCTGGCATGGCCGCCCGCGGGAGCGGGTCCATCGTGGCGGTCGCGTCCGTCGCCGCGCGGATGCCCCGGATGCGGCAGGCCGCCTACGCGGCGTCCAAGGCCGCCCTGCGCCAGTCGCTGCGGGTCCTAGCCTTGGAGGTCGCCGGCAGCGGGGTCCGGGTCAACACCGTCTCGCCCGGGCCGACGGACACGGAGATGATGCGGCAGCTCGCCAGCGACCACGCCTCCGTCGACGACCTGGCCGACGGCAGCCTGCTGGCGTTTCGCCCCCGGGTCCCGGCCGGCCGGGTCGCCCGCGGCAGCGACATCGCCGCCGTGGTGCGCTTCCTGCTCTCCGCGGAAAGCTCCCACATCCTGCTCGGCGACATCGTCGTCGACGGCGGCGAGCTGCTGGGCATGTGAGGAGCGACGTCGTGATCAGGCTTGGCATCGTCGGCGCCGGGATCATGGGCGCCAAGGTGGCGGCGACCGCCGAAGGGCTGCCCGGGGTGCGAGTCACCGCCGTCGCCGACCCGGTTCCCGAACGCGCCGCCGCGCTGACCGACCGGTCGGGCGGCATCCCGTTCGCCGGCTTCCCCGAACTGCTCGACTCCGGCGCGGTCGACGCCGTCTACCTCGGGCTGCCCCACGACGGCCACGCCGACGCCTGCGTCGAGGCGGCGGCAAGCGGCGTCCACGTCCTGATCGACAAGCCGCTGTGCAACACCGTCGCCGAGGCGGACCGGATCATCGAGGCACGGGACGCGGCCGGCATCGTGCTCATGGTCGGGTTCAGCTACCGGTTCCGGGCCGAGTGGCTCGCGGCCCGAAGGCTGGTCGCCGACGGCGTGATCGGGGAGCCGCTGTCGGTCACCGACATGATCGTCGAGGCGACGCCCGACACGCCGTCCTGGTACTGGGACGCCGGCCGCGGCGGCGGGATCCTGCAGCTGCAGGCGCACCACTGCTTCGACCGGCTGCCGTGGCTGGTCGGCGGGCCCCTGGCCGAGCTGACCTGCCGCACCACCGGCCTGGCCGGGGAGGCCGAGTCGGCGGCCGCGATCACCGGGACGTTCGCGTCCGGGGCGGTCGCCGGGATCGCGCTGTCGTTCGGTCGCACGCACGTGGCCGGCCCCCGGTCGTTGACCGTCGTGCAGGGCGGCGCCGGGCAGCTGCGGATCGAGCAGGGTGGCACGCTCGCCGTGTCGTCCACGGCGGGGGAGCGGGCCGAGTCGTACGCCGGCGACGACTGGCTGCGCCGGCAGCTCTCGGCGTTCATGGCGGCCTGCGCCGGGCCGGAGCCCGCCGTCCCGGCCGCCGAGGACGGGCGGCTGGCCGTGGTCTGCGCCGCCGCCGCGGCCGAGTCGGCCCGCACCGGGCAGCCGGTGAGGCTGTCATGACCGGCCCGGAGCGCAGCGGAGGGGCCGGTCATCAGGGCGCAGCCAGGAGGTCAGGCGGCCTGAGCGCAGCGGAGGTGATGGCATGAACGGGTTCGTGCTCCGCGGCGGCCTGGTCTGCGACCCCGAGACCGGCACCCTGGCCCCGGGGGACGTCGTCGTGCGCGACGGGCGGATCGCCGGCACCGCCGGCGCGGCGGACCGGGTCGTGGACGTGTCGGGGCTGGTGGTGACGCCTGGCCTGGTCGACCTGCACACGCACGTCTTCGTCGGCCAGGACCTCGGTGTCGATCCGGACGTGGTCGGCCCGCCCAGCGGGGTCACGACCATGGTGGACACCGGCAGCGCCGGCGCGCACCTGTTCGGGGCGTTCGTCCGCGGTACGGTCGAACAGGCCCGCACCCGGATCGGCGCGTTCATCAACATCTCCACCGTCGGTGCCACGAGCATCCTGCTCTCCGGAGAGCTGAAGACCCTCCCGTATGTCGACCCCGCCGCCTGCCGCGCGGCGATCGCCGAACACCGGGAACGGATCATCGGCGTGAAGGTCCGGGCGTCCGCCGATGTCGCCGGCGACAACGGCGTCGTCGCCCTGGACCGGGCTCGCGAGGTCGCCGACGCCGAGGGGCTGCCGCTGATGGTGCACCTCGGGCCGCCGCCGGCGTCTCTGGCCGACATCCTGGCCCGGCTCGGCCCCGGCGACGTCCTCACTCATTGCTTCACCGGCTTGTCCGGCACCCCGTACACCGAGCACGGCCGGGTCGTCGACCTGGTCTCCGAGGCCCGGCAGCGCGGCGTGCTCTTCGACGTCGGGCACGGCATGTGCGGCTTCGACCTGGAGCAGGCCCGGGCCGCGGTCGGCGCCGGGTTCCTGCCCGACACGATCAGCTCCGACCTGCACATCTACTCCCGCGACATCGTCGGCGGCCTGCCGGACGTGATGGCGAAGTTCCTCGGGCTCGGCGTCGCCCTGCCCGAGGTGGTCCGCCGCACGACGGTGGCGCCGGCCCGGGTCGCCGGGCTGGACGGCGCCGGCGTCGGGACCCTCCGCGCCGGTGCACCGGCCGACGTCGCGGTTTTGCGGGTGACCGAAGACCCGGCTCCGGCCGTCGCGGCCGTGCTGACTGTCCGGGCCGGCGAGATCGTGTACCGCGCCGAACCAATCTGAAAGGGCATCGACACATGGACATCTATACTGAACTGAGCGTGCGGACCATCATCAACGCGGTCGGGCCGGCCACCCGGCTGGGCGGCCTGCCGCTGTCCGACGACGTCGTGGAGGCGATGCGGGCGGCGGGCGCGCGCAACGTGCGCATGGACGAGCTCCAGGAGGCCGCCGGCGCCGAGATCGCGGCCCTGCTCGGCGCGCCCGCCGCCTACGTCACCAGCGGCGCCGCCGCGGCCCTGAGCCTCGCCACCGCCGTCTGCCTCGCCGGCGACCGCCCGGCGGCGATCGACGCGCTGCCCGACGTCGCCGGGCCCCGCCGCCGGGTCATCATCCAGCGGGCCCACCGGGACCCCTACGACCACGCGCTGACCGCCGTCGGCGCGGACCTGGTCGAGATCGGCTATCCCGGCTCGACCCGCCCCGACGAGCTCGTCCGGGAGCTCGACGAACGGGCCGCGCTGGTGCTGTGGCGGCCCGGCCGCGGCGGCGACCACCTCGGCATCGCCGAGGTCTCGGAACTGGCCCACCGCGCCGGTGTTCCGGTGCTCGTCGATGCCGCGATGGACGTACCACCCCTGGCGAGGCTCGCGGAACTGTTCGACGGCGGCGCCGACCTGGTCGCGATCAGCGCCGGAAAGGCGTTCCGGGGCCCGCACACCGCCGGGATCCTCTGCGGCCGGGCCGACCTGGTCGGCGCCGTCGCCCTGCACCACCAGGACATGGACATCCGGCCCCGCACCTGGCAGCGCTCGGAGATCACCGGCGCCGACCCCGTCCGCGGCCGGCACGGCATCGGCCGGGGCATGAAGGTCGGCCGCGAGCAGATCGTCGGTCTGCTCGTCGCCCTGCGGGCGTTCGTCCGGGACCCGGACGCCCACCACCGGCACGGGGCGCAGGAGTTGGCCGACATCCGGGCCGTGCTGGAGGCTGACGCCCGGTGCGCGGTCCGGGACGGCTACGAGCACCACCTCGACGTGCCGGTCCTCGAGATCGACCTGTCCGCGTCCGGTCGCGACGCCGATGACGTTGTGCGGGAGCTGGACCGGGGCACGCCTCGCATCCACGTCGGCGAGGACCGTGCCTGGCAGGGCGTGCTCGTCGTCAACCCGATGGGACTCCGGCCCGGCGACGGTGCCGCGCTTGCGAAGCGACTGGTCGAGGTGCTCGACCAATGACGGGCCCGTGGCGGCTGGCGGCGGCGCCGGTGGCCCGCATGCCGATCGTGGGCTCGGCGGCGTTCTTCGGCCGCAACGACCACGACTTCTACGACCTGCGGTTCTACGTCTGGCTGGTCACCGACGGCGAGCGGACCGGGCTGATCGACACCGGCCTGCCGATCGGCGACGCCGACCGGGCGGCACTGGAGACGGCCAATCAGGCCCTCGACCCGCGATGCGCGTTCCACGACGTGCGGCTGCTGCCGGAGGCCCTCGACGCGCTCGGGGTCCGCGGCGAGGACGTCGACTTCGTCCTGCTCACCCAGACGATCACGTACCACACCGGCGGTCTCCTGCCGAACCTGCTCCCGCGGGCCACGATCTACGCCTCGTACGCCGGGGTACGGGAGATGTTGTGCGCGCCGCCGGGACACCCACCGACCGAGTTCTACTTCACGAGCGGCACATGGTCGTTGCTGCGGGACCTGGCGGTCGCCGGGCGGCTCGTGCTGACCGACGGGCCGGTCACCGTGGCGCCCGGGCTGGAGTTCGAGACGACCGGCGGCCACCACCCCGGGTCGGCCGGCGTCCGGGTCCGCTGCGCCGACGGCGTGGTCGGCCTGCTGGAGACGGCGTTCTTCGACCGCAACATCGCCGAGGAGCTCCCTGTCGGCATCGCCGAGGACGCCGCCGCGTGCCGCCGGGCCATCAAACAGTATCGACGCGTGTGTGATGAGGTGGTGGCGTTGCACGACCCGGGCAACGCGGCGCGCTTCCCGATCGAACCTGGTCGGGACAGCCGGTCACACCCCAGCACGCAAGGAGGCCAGCGTCATGACCGCCACCCGTAACACCCCGCCGAACGTCCAGTCCACGACCGGTGTCAAGTCTGCCGAGCGGGTTCTGGATCTCATGGAGTACCTGGCGGCGCACCGCTCCGGCGCCACGTTCCCGCAGATCAGCCAGGACCTGGGCTTTCCCAAGAGCAGCCTGCACGCGCTGCTGGGCACGTTGGTGGGCCGTGGCTGGATCTATCTGGATGAGGATCGGAGGCGCTACCGGATCGGGGTGCGGGTCTGGGAGACCGCGCAAAGCTTCGCCTACCTGGACAGTCTCGCCCGCAGGGCCGAACCGCACCTGCGGGCGGCCCGCGACAAGCTCAACGAAACCGTGCAGCTCGCCGTGCTCGACGGCATCGACAACGTCTACATCGCCAAGGTCGAGGCCGACCATCCGCTGCGGCTGGTGTCCCGGGTCGGGATGCGGCTGCCCGCCTACGCCACCGGCCTCGGCAAGGTACTGCTGGCCTACCTTGATCCGGGGGACCTGAAGGCACGCCTCGAGGGCGTGAGCATGCGCAAGTTCACTCAGCACACCATCGCCACGTCGCAGCAGCTGTTCGAGCGGGTCCAGGAGATCCGTGAGCGCGGCTTCGGCGAGGACGACGGCGAGTACACCCCTGGGGTCTTCTGCGTCGCTGTACCGGTCAGGGACGGCACCGGGCGGGTGGTGGCCGCGATGAGCTGCTCCATCCCCCGCGTCCGGCTCGGTGAGGGACCGGCGCACCGTGACCACCTGGTGAACACGCTGACCCGCCACTGCGACGCGATGTCCCATGACCTCGGCTGGCGAGGCGGTGGTCAGTGACCAGTGTTCGTCCACATCAGACACTCAACCGGAAGTTGGAGACACGGTGCAGCAGATCCGGACCGACCGGGCACCGGCCCCGGCCGGGGCGTACTCGCAGGGGCTGCTCGTCAACGGGCTGCTCTTCACTGCCGGGATGGGACCGGTCGACCCGGCCACTGGGGAGCTCGTCGGCCGTGACGTCGGCGAGCAGACCGTCCAGGTCCTGCGCAATCTCGACGAGGTGCTACGGGCCGGCGGAAGCTCACTCAGCCGGGTCGTGAAGGTCACCGTGCACCTGGCGGACCTGGCCGACTTCGCCGCCTTCGACCGGGCGTATGGCCGGCTGATGTCCGAGCCGCACCCGGTGCGCACGACGGTGGGGTCGACGTTGGCCGCAGGCATGCTCGTCGAGATCGACTGCGTGGCGGCAGCGGGCGGCTGACGCCACGCCCGCGGCGCTCAGGACAGCGGGGCCATCAGCGGGGCGAGCCGGCCTGCGCAGGCTCGCAGCGCCGGCAGATATCGCTGGGCGCGGTCGCCGGCGGCGCCCGCGCGGGCCGAGGGGGTGGAACAGCTCACGGCGGCGACGACCGCCCCCGACTCGCTGCGCACCGGCACGGCGACGCAGTAGAGCCCGACGGTGTATTCGCCGTCGTCCTCGGCGAAACCGTTGGTCCGCACGGCCGCGAGCCGGCGCAGCAGCTCGGCCTTGTCGCCGACGGTGCTCTTGGTGAACCGCTGCAACGTGACCCCGATCAGCCGGCGGCGCAGCTCGCCCGCGGGCAGGCCGGCCAGCAGCACCTTGCCCAGCGCCGTGGTGTGCGCGGGCAGCCGCAGGCCGACGCCGGAGACCAGGCGCAGCGGATGGTCGGACTCCTCCTTGGCCAGATAGACGTTGTCGAGGCCGTCCAGGACGGCCAGCTGCACCGTCTCGTTGAGTTCGTCGCGCAGCGCGCGCATCTCGGGTCCAATGAGGACGGTGATGTTCTGGTTGTGTGAGTACGCCTGCCCGACCTCCCAGGCGTGCAGCCCGACCCGGTAGACCCGGGAGTTCGGGTCCACGAACAGGTAGCCGTGGTCCGACAGCACCCGCAGCAGCCCGTGCAGGCTGCTGCGGGGGAGCTTCAGGGCGGTGCGGATGCCGCTGGCGTCGATCCCGTCAGTGTGCCGCGCGACCAGGTCCAGGATCTGCAGCACCCGCTCGGCCGACTTGATCGAGCCGGCCGGCGTCGCGGCGTCCGCGGCGTCCTGAGATCGGGGTGTCGGCGCCATGGTTTCCGTCCATCTTTGTCCGTGAGTTGAGTCCCGAGCAGGGTGCCACACGCGTCCGATCGTAGGCAATGCACCGGCGCTGAGCTGTGATAATGGGCAGTAGATTCAGATATCTGAACGAGTATTCCCATATCCGATCACCGCGTCTACAGTCGTGGACCAAGTCCCGCGTCCCTCCGACACACCGACTGCCACACGAGGTGGACTGGAATGTTGAGATACCGATCCGCACTTCTGGCGGCCGCTGTCGTGGCTTCACTGAGCCTGACGGCCGCATGCGGCGACACCGACGAACCCACCAAGTCCGCCCAGGACGGCGGCGCCCTCGAGATCACCCACTGGGACCTACTCGCACCGAGCTACGGCGCCAAGATGTGGGAGACCTTCCAGGGCTACCAGCAGCAGAACCCCAAGGCGACGCTGACCAAGCAGGAGCTCACCCGGGCCGACTACGAGACCACCATCAAGACGCAGATCGCCGCGGGCGGCGGCCCCGACGTGTTCGCCGTCGCCGACACGTTCCTGCCCGAGCTCGCCGAGGCAGGCGTCCTCGAACCGCTCGACGGCGTCTTCGGCGCCGACGCGAAGCTCAACGTCACCAACGAGGGCGGCAAGTGGCGGGGTAAGCAGCTCGCCGTCACCGCCCAGATCGCGCCCTACGCGTTGCTGTGGAACAAGGACATCCTGGCCCAGGCCGGCGTCCAGCCACCGACCACGCCCGAGGAACTCGTCACGGCGGCGAAAACCATCAAGGAGAAGACGGGCATCACCGGCTTCGCGGTGCGCCACCGCATCGCCGAGGAGAACCCGTGGTGGATCGACTTCAACAACTGGCCGCAGGGCTTCGGCGGCGGCTGGTCCGACGGCAAGACCCTCACCATCGACCGCCCGGAGAACATCGCCGCGCTCAAGGCCTACAAGGCCGTCTACGACTCCGGCGCCTTCGCCGTGGGTGACGACGCGTCGACCTTCCGCACGAAGTTCAAGGAGGGCAAGCTGGCCATGCTCATCGACGCGACCGGCGCGCCGACCGCGATGATCAGCGAGAAGGTGCCGGGCACCTCCATCATGTCCTCGAAGCTGCCGTTCCCGGGCAAGAACACCAGCCAGGTCGGCATCTACTTCGTCGTCAACAAGCACTCCAAGAACAAGGAGCTGGCCAAGGACTTCCTGCGCTGGCTGGTCCAGCCGCAGCCGCAGCAGAAGCTCTCCGAGGTCATCGGCAACGCCTCGACCGTGGCCGTCGACACGACCGTCCCCGAAACGTACGTGAAGGCCAACCCGTGGGTCACCGCCTACCGGGCGAACGCGCCGTTCTCGCACGACGCCGTGGTGGACGGGTTCGAGGCCAAGACCCCGCAGATCCGCCACATCGTCCTGCAGTGGATCGAGAAGGTGCTGCTGCAGAACGTCCCGCCCGAGGAGGCCCTCGCCAAGGCGGCCCAGGAGGCCAAGGCGGCGGTCGGGGGCTGACCCCGCCGCCGGCGCGGTATGTGCCGGGCCAAGCGGCACCTACCGCGCACGATCCCCCGAAGGAGGGCCATGAGCACCCGATCGCGGCTCGCGCCGTACCTGTTCGTCGGCGGTGCGGCAGTCTATCTGCTGGTGTTCACCGCCACCCCGCTGCTGCGCGGGGTGCTGCTCAGCTTCACCGACACCAAGCTGCTCAACCCCGACGGCGGCGAGTACGTCGGCCTGGACAACTACCGCGACCTCCTCGTCGACGACCGGTTCGCGTCGTCGGTGCTCACCACGATCCTCTACACCGCCTGCACGGTCGCCGGGTCGCTGCTGCTCGGCACGGTCGCCGCGTTCGCGATCAACGACGGATTCCGCGGCCGGGCCGTCGTGCGGGCCATCCTCACGATGCCGTGGGCGGTGCCGTCGATCGCCGTCGTGCTCGTCTTCACCTGGATCTTCAACGTCGGAGACGGGGTCGCCAACCGCGGCCTCGCCGTCCTCGGCATCGGTGAGCAGGGCTGGCTCATCGACCCCGACCTCGGCCTGCTGTCCGTGACCGCGGTCAGCGTCTGGAAGGTGTTCCCGTTCATCATGCTCGTCGTCCTCGCGGCCCTGCAGTCGGTGCCCGCCGAGGTGCGTGAATCGGCCCGGGTCGACGGCGCCGACCGGTTCACCGCGGTCAAGGAGATCGTCCTGCCGCACATCGCGCCGACCCTGCGCATCCTCGCGCTGCTCATGACGATCTGGTCGCTGCGCCGGTTCGAGATCATCTACCTGCTCACCGGCGGCGGACCGGTCGACGCCACCAACACGCTCGTCATCAACGTCTACCGGGAGGCGTTCGCCAACTCCGACCTCGGCCGGGCGTCCGCGCTGGGGATGCTCGGTCTGTGCCTGTCCCTCGTCGTCACCGTCGTCTACTTCGTCGTCGAGCGGCGCTCGGCGCGGCGGGAGGCGCAGTGAAGCGGCTGACCGGAGCGGGTCCCGGGCGATGGCTCGCAGTCGTCGTGCTGATCGTCGTCGCCGGCTTCCCGGTGTACTGGATGCTCAACACCGCCGTCGCCACCCGCGAGGAACTGTTCAACGGGCAGAGCCTGTGGCCGCGGGTCGACCGGATCGCCGCCATCTTCGACGTCTTCGACAGCGGGGTACCGCTGCTGCGCTGGCTCACGAACAGCGCGATCGTGGCGTCCGGCACGACGTTCTTCAGCCTGGCGCTCGCCGTGCTGGCCGGTTACGGGCTGTCGCGGTACCGCCGCTTCCACGGCCGAGGTCTCATCGGCTTCGCGCTGTTCGCCACTCAGATGCTGCCCGAGGCGCTGTTGATCGTGCCGCTCTACACGCTGTTCGTGTCGCTGGGCCTGATCAACGGGCTGTTCGGCCTGGTGCTGGCCAACACGGCCTTCGCCATGCCGGTCGCCGCGTGGATCATCAAGTCGGCCGTGGACGGCGTCCCCTACGAGATCGAGGAGGCGGCCCGGGTCGACGGCGCGCCCCGGTTCGTCATCTTCTCCCAGGTCACGCTGCCGCTGGTGGCACCGTCGGTGGCCGCGGCCGCCGTCATCACGTTCTTCGACGGCTGGAACGAGTACCTGTTCGCCTCGACGTTCATCCGCGACTCGGCGAAATGGCCGGCCAGCAAGGGCCTGTCGTCGTTCATCGGCGAGTTCATCACCCCGTTGTCGACGGTGTTCTCCGCCGCGCTGGTGTTCACCGTTCCCGCCATCGTCTTCTTCTTACTGGTCCAGCGCCGGATCGTGAGTGGTCTCACCTCCGGTTCGGTGAAGGGGTAGGCATGCCAGCCATCGCGTTCCGGGCCATCCGGAAGTCCTACGGCGACACGCCGGTCATCCACGAGTTCTCCACGGAGATCCCGGACCGGGAGTTCCTGGTGCTGCTCGGCCCGTCCGGGTGTGGAAAGTCCACCATGCTGCGCATGATCGCCGGGCTCATCGACATCACCGGCGGTGATCTGCTCTTCGACGGCCAACGGGTCAACGACCTGGAACCCAAGCAGCGCGACGTCGCGTTCGTCTTCCAGTCCTACGCGCTCTACCCACACAAGACGGTGCGGGCCAACATCGCCTTCCCGCTGTTGATGAGCCGCTTCCGCTGGTGGCAGCACATCCCGGTCGTCGGCATGGTGGCGCGCTGGCGGGCGATGCGCGACCCCGCAATCACCACGAGAATCGAGCACATCGCCGCGACCATGGAGCTCACGCCCTACCTCGACCGCCGGCCGCGCACGTTGTCCGGCGGGCAGCGGCAGCGGGTCGCACTGGCCCGGGCTCTGGTTCGCGAGCCCTCGATCTACTTGCTGGACGAGCCGCTGTCCAACCTGGACGCCAAGCTGCGGGCGCAGATGCGCACCGAGATCACGGCGCTGCACCGGCGAGTGGGAGCGAGCTTCATCTATGTGACGCACGACCAGGTCGAGGCGATGACCATGGGCACCCGCATCATCCTGCTCAACGACGGCGTCGTGCAGCAGAGCGGGACCCCGCAGGAGATCTACGACGAGCCGGCGAACACCTTCGTGGCCCGGTTCATCGGTTCGCCGGCGATGAACCTCTTGCCGGTCACGGTCCAGGACGGACAGGCCACGATCGACGGCGGAACGACCCTGCCCGCCGGCGGGGTACCCGACGGGACGGCACTGCTGGGCGTGCGGGCGGAGAAGGTGCGGGTCGCCGCGACGGGCCCCGGCCTGCCGGCCCGGGTGGCGGTGGTGGAACGGCTGGGCGCCGAAACCGTGGTCGGTTTCCGGCTCGGGCTGGCCGCCAACAGCGAGGAGTTCGGCGCGGCCGCTGTGCGCGACCTGCACTACGCGAAGGTACCGGGTGACGCCGGCCTGGTCGTCGACGACGAATGCCGGGTGCTGCTCGACCTGAGCGGCGCCTGCTGGTTCGACAGTCACAGCGGTGCGCGCATCGGCGCGCGGAAGGATGTGCGTGTCGCATGAAGGCACTGCTCTACACCGGGCCGCTCGAACTCGTCGTCACCGATCTCGACGTTCCGGCTCCGGCCGGCGACGAGGTGCTCCTGTCCACGCCTCGACCCTGACAGGTGACACGAACCTGCCCCGCTGCGCGGGGTGTCCCAGTTCCTCTCCGCGGCGAAAGCCGGGAGTCTCCTCGGGAGGCTCGATGAGCCGTACTGTGGTGGTGGCAGGCGGCGGCACCGGCATCGGCCGGGCGGTCGCCGCGACGTTCGTCGGGAGCGGCGACCGGGTGGTGCTGGTGGGCCGGCGCGAGCCGACGCTCCGCGCCGCGGCGGAGACGCTTGGCCCCACGGCGACCTGGGTCGCCGCCGACCTGAGCACGGCGGACGGTGCCGCGCAGGTGGCCCGCGCGGTGGACCGGGTGCACGTGATTGTGGCAGGCGCCGGGGGCACCGGCGCGGCGGTGCCGTCCGAACTGGACGCGATCGCCCGAGAGTGGCGTGCCGACTTCGACCAGAACGTGCTGACCGCCGTGCTGCTGGTGGCCGCGCTGCGGCCAAAGCTGGCCGAGCAGGGCCGGGTGATCGGCATCGGCTCGATCGGCGCCCAACTCGGCAGCGGCTACAGCGGCTCGTACGGTGCGGCAAAGGCGGCTTTGCACGCGTGGATCTTCTGGCTCGCCGCGGAACTGGGGCCCGCCGGGGCCACCGCCAACCTGGTGTTGCCCGGGTACGTGTCGGACACCGAGTTCTTCGGCGACCGGATGAACCCGCAGTTCCACCAGGCCAGGGTCGACCGCACCCTGGTCGGACGCGCCGGTACACCCGAGGACGTGGCGTCCGTCGTGGGCTTCCTGGCCTCGCCCGAGGCATCGTTCATCACCGGGCAACTGGTGGGAGTCAACGGAGGAACGGTGTTGGGACGTTGACCCACAAGACGCTCGTCCATGGGACGGGCGAGGTCTCCCCGTGCGCTACCGGCGCTGGCCTTCTACGACCCGCCGGCAAGCTGCATCCGCACGCCGCGGCGCCCGTACCGTTGGTGAAGGTCAGGCCGAGGGAGTTGTTGCGTTCGCCTGTGGGGCTCATAAAGCCGAGCTGGCTATGCGGCCTGGGTGTATTCGTTGATCAGGCCGCCCAGGATCGGGCATCGTTGAACGCGGGCGGCGGTGACGAAGAAGGGCGCCGTTGCATTGTGGGAACGTGGGACGCGTTGAACCCTGATCGGGTCGGCGGTCAGATCGCCCGGGCGGGTTCGGTGAACGCGGCAGCGACCCGCGTTGTCGGCGGGGCGTCGACGGCGAGTTCGTAGTGGCCGCGGCGAAGGTTCTGCATGAAGGCGTGCCCGGCGATGATGGTCTGTGCGGCCTGGTCCGTTCGGAGCCCGCGCATCGGTCGCAGCCGGTGCTTCAGTCGGCTGTGATCGGCCTCGATCGGATTGTTGGCTGGTCGAGGCGGACCCATCGCAACTGCGTGCGATGCTCGCCACCCACGTACGCGAACGCCCCTGAACCGCGCTGTGACACGACAATCAGTCCAACACGTAGTGCTGACGCATGCCGCTCGTCACGGGCGCCGGCGCCGATCGGGGTAGCCCAGCCATCCATCGGCATTATTCGATGTATCCGCTATCATGGTGCGGGTGTTGCGGTTGCCGCCCCTCGCCGGTCTGATGGCCGATCCCGACGTCGACACCACCGATGACGCGCGGATGCTCGACCGCTACCTGTGGGCCGGGCACGCCCTGCCACCGCTGCCGATGTCGATCGGCGACCCGTACCTGCTCGGTGGGGTGTTGCCGGCCGGGCTGGCGGCGTACGAACAGCAGGCGCCGCAGCACCTCGCCGGGTACAGCCGGACGCCGGCCGGTCTGCCCGAGGCGCGCTGGTCGATCGCGGCGGACACGGTGCGGTCCGAGCGGCTGGGCCGGCACGCCGGCGCCGGTGCGGACTTCGACCTGCATCTCACGTCGGGCACCGGTACCCGCGGTATCATGGGCGACTTCGCCAGGCACCTGCTCGACGCCGACGGCGACGGCCGGACCCCGGTGGTGTTGTGCGCGTACCCGACGTGGGACTACGCCGGCGTGTTCGGGCCGCTCGGCTACGAGATGGCGTACTGGCCGCTGCGCGCCGAACACTCCTGGATCCCCGACCCGGACGACATCGAGCATGCGCTGGCCGGGATCGACGCCGACTCCCATCGGCGGCTCGCGCTGGTCGTGGTGAACACGCAGCACAACCCGACCGGCGCGACCTGGCCGCAGAGCGTGCTGGCGACGCTGTTCGAGGCCGCCACCGTCCGTGGCGCGGGAATCCTGCTCGACGACGCCTACCGCCGGGTGGTGACCGACGACGCCGACGAGGTCTCCGCGCCGGAGGCCCTGTTCGGGTATTTCGCGCGCGCCGATGCGCCGGAGCGGGCGCGGCGCCGGTGGTGCCGCGTGGAGTCGTTCGGCAAGGTGTTCGCCTGCAACGACTGGGGCATCGGCAGCGTCATGGCCCACCCCGAGACGTTGCGTGCCATCGCGCGGCACACCTTCCAGTGGGCTTTCCCCCGTGGGGCGCGCCGGCAGTGGGCGATGGCGCGTTGGCTGGCCGACCCCGAGTGCGCCCGCTACCTCGCCGGGCTGCGCGCCGCCCTCGGCCACCACCGGTCCCTGTGGGCCAGGTCGCTGGTCGGGCTGGGCTGGCCGCGGGAGCTCACCGCCACCGGGACCGCGACGCCGTACTTCCTGGTCGCGGTGCCGCCCGCGTTCCGCAGCCGGCCGGACGGCGTCGACGCCTGGCGCCTCGAACTGCTGGACCGCGCCGGGCTGCTGTTCTCGCACGCGTCGATCACGATCGACGGCACCGACGCCGGCGTGCCGTTCCTGCGGGCGTACCTCGGCGGAGGCGAGGACGTCGTCGTGGAGGCGATCCGGCGGCTCGAGGACGCCGGGATCCGCTACCACTGAACGTCTATGTGGGAACGCACTCGACGACGTCGACCTGCGGCAGCCGGGTCGCGGGCTCGCGGATCGCCAGGCCCGAGCCGTGGACGAGTGCCGCCAGCTCGCTCATGGTCCGGTTGCCGCCGCCGGTGAACGAGAACACCAGCAGGTCGTCGAGGACCGCCGACTGTGCGCGGGCCGTCGCCGTGGGCCGGTCGGGGACGATCTGCTCGAGGATCAACAGGCGGCTCCCTTCCCCCATCGCCATCCGGCACGACCGCAGCAGCGCGGTCGCCTCCGCGTCGCCCCAGTCCTGCAGGACATACTTCAGCAGGTACACGTCGTGCCCGGCTGGGACGCCCGCGAAGAAGTCGCCGGTGACGACCGTGCACCGGTCCGCCACGCCCTCCGCGTCGAGGAGCCGCTCCGCCGCCGGCCGCACCTCGGCCCGCTCGAAGACGGTGCCGCGCAGGTGCGGCCAGGCGTGCAGCAGCCGGGTCAGCATCCGGCCGTCGCCGCCGCCGATGTCGACGACGGTGGACACGCCCGAGAAGTGGTACGCGCGGGCGAGCTCGTCGCCGATGCCGACGGAGTTGGCGGACAGGTCCCGCACGAACAGCTCTCCGAGCGGCGGACGGTCGCCGAAGAATTCGTACATCGTGCGCTTGTGCGCCGCCTCGAACGCGCAATCGCCGTCGAGCAGCGCGGTGCCGAGTCCTTCGAAGACCCGGAACAGGTCGGGGTGGCCGAGCTGCAGCGACCGGTGGTGGAGCGAGCCGGGCGTGTCCCGGCGCAGCAGCGGCGTCAACGGCGTCTGCCGCAGCTCGCCGGCATCGTCGATGGCGAGCAGACCGAACGCCGCCCAGGCCCGCACGATGCGCAGCAGGTTGGGCAGGGCGACGCCGGTGTCCCGCGCGAGATCCTCGGCGCTGCGGGGGCGGTCGCTCAGGTGGTCGGGCAGCCCGAGGCCGACGCCTGCCGAGACGACCTGCGTCGTGATGGCGCCGGACAGCAGGGACAGGACGGCGGTCGTATCGGCGAAGTCAGTGCGGCTAGGCAACGGGCACCCCGTGGGTCTCGGCGTGGCTGCTGTGGGTCTCGGCATGGCCGGCGAGGGTCTGGGCGTGGCCGGCGTGCGCCTCGGCGCGGGCCGCCCACAGCTGCGGGAACGGCGTGCGCAGCCGGCTCGTCAGGTATTCCAGGCCGGTCGTGCCGCCGGTGCCCGGGCCGTCGCCGATCATCCGGGTGACGACGTGGAGGTGGGTCGTCTGCCAGCTCCAGACTCCCTGCGCCAGCTCGGCGAGGGCCTGGGACATCCGGAACATCGGGTCGCCGCGCAGCCCTCCGGCTACCAGCTCGGCCAGGTCGCGACCGGAGCGGTCGAGCAGCCGCAGGTAGCCCTCGAAGAGCGGGCCGGGCCCGCCGCCGTTCATGCCGAGGATCGTCCGCAGCCGGTGGAAGTGCGCGGACTGGGCGCCGCTCGCCGTGCCGAGCCGCTGCCGGAACGCGGCGAAGCACTCGACCGGCAGTCGCCCGAGCAGCTCGGCCTGCTGACGCAGCGTCACCATGCAGTCGGTCGCCCGACCCACGGTCTCCAGCCAGTCCTCGACATCGCCGTCCGGCGTGGCCAGGCACTCGACCGCGGCGTCGAGCTCCAGGATCGCCTGTCGCAACAGTAACTCGCTGCATTGATGGATGGTGATGAAAAAGTGCTCCGCGCGAAACGTCCTGAGGTCGTCCGGCGGGGTCAGAGGATGCTGCAGGGACATGAGCTCCGGAATTCGGAGATAACCGGCGTAGTTTTGGTGCTCCGTGGCCGAATGCAGGTGCGAATACACGATTCAGCAGGCCCTTCCCGTCTCCGCAGACCGCCAACGATATCCGAGCCGCAACACCGGGACAAGACGCCTGCGGGCTTTTCAATTGTCGTTCATCAATGAAATTTCGACTAATGTCGGCGCGCCTGCGGATGTCGTCGAGGACCCTCTTGAGCCGCTCCTCGAAGTCACCTCGGTATTGCGTACCAGCCACCAGGGCGCCGAGGTCGAGGGTGTAGAGCTGCTTGCCCAGCGGTCGCGGGTGCCCGGCTGACCACGCATGGCCTGGTTGAGTTGTTGCCGGCGACGCTGGTCAAGGCCGGGCTCCTCGACGTGGTCGAGGAGCGCAAGATGCGCGGCGCCGTTGAGCGGGTATACGCGCTCCCGGCGCGCGGTGCGTCGCTGGACACCGCGGCGCCGGCCTCGGTGACGGCCGCTGCCGGCCGCTGCCGGCGACGACACGCGGATGCCAGTGCCCGTTGACGGAGATCCCCGGTAGCGGCAATTACGAACGCGCCGCTGAGGCCGGCTTCACCGCCCTACCCCTGACCACCGTGGAGCAGCTCCTACCACGGTGATACGCGACGTATTGAGGGTCGTCGCGGGAGTTGCCCGCCGCCGGGCCTGGCGTGTTCGCTGAGCTCGACATGACCGGCACCAGGTCGGTGCTGCGCCGGTTGCCGACGCGTGGCCCGCCGCGACCGGTGCGCCGGTCCTGGCCGCCTGGATCTCCGACACCGCCTGTGCGCAGATGGCGGCCGATGTCCCCGGCGGCCCTTCGTGGACCGCGCATCTGGTCGGCGGAGACCGGCAGGACTGCGGCTACGTGCGAACAGCGAATGCGACAGAGCGCCGAGCCGAGTTTCGAACCATACACGCTTGTGATCGAGACCATAAATATAGAAGATCTTACATGCGCACCCGGGCGCGAACTCTTCCCGCACCCCTGACGAAAGGAACCGCGATGAGACGAGTTCGCTTCGCCGCGATCCTGATGACGGCCATCGCCACCGCCCTGGCGTTCCCGGCCGTCGCCGACGCCGCCACGATCAACCAGCCGTTCGCCGCCGACTCCGGCGACAGCTGCCGGTACGGCTCCACCGCCGGCACGCTGGGCTGGCAGTACGGCACCACATCACCGCTTCCGGTCGCCGGCGTCGCCGTCACCGGCAAGCTGGCGGATCGGCCCACGCCGAGCGACCCGGCCGCAACCTGCCGCGACGATGGTTACTCCAGCACCGCCGTCTTCGTTGCCTACGCCGGCAGCGTCGAGGTGGCCCGGCAGTCTCGCACGGCCAACAACGCAACTGTGAGTTTCGCGTTCACGCTGGGTGGCAACGCGTCCACGATCGGCATCAGCCGGGTCGTCATCCAGGTCTGCCGCAACCCCGTTATCACCTTGCCGCCCAGCTACTGCGGTAAGCCCGTGACATATCTGGCCCCGCCCGTCGCCTGATCCAAACCAACCGGCGGGCGGGACACCGGGAACCCGCCCGCCGCTCGGCACCGAAAGATCAGCCGCGAGCCACCGGGAGGCCGCCGCGGCGAACCGCAGCAGTAAGCGCCGCCGGACACGCGTCCCCGTGCACCCGCGCACATGCCGCCCCGCGCAAGCCGTGGCTTGGTATCCGGCTCAGTCCGTGCGTGCCGCTGGTCGGAATGGCCCTCCCGCATCCGTCGTCCTTCGCGCCCCGGGGCTTGACCCCTGATCTTGGACGCGGGGTCTATGCGGCTTGGGTCAGCCCGCAGCCGAGGATCGATCGGTCGCTGCCCGCGGCAGGTACGGGTCAGCCGTCATCATGGCTCGCAGGGACGGTGGTTCGTCGGGTGCGGCGCAGGGACAGGGCGGAGGCGAGCGCTGCCCCGCCGTACAGGATGGCGGTGATCGCCAGCCAGCGGCCGAGATAGACGTCCTGGGACAGGCCGGTGGCGGCCTCGAAACCGGGCGCCAGGCGGAAGATCAGTGGGAACCACGCGATCAGGAGCAGGCCGGACAGTACCGTCGGTACGCGTAGGTAGTTGATCCACGGCACGGTGGACACGTCGGTAGCGCGGCGGTGCAGAACTGCGCGGGCTGATCGGTCGGCGATGGCGTAGAGCGGGAACAGGATGAGGTCGTGCGCGACGGCCGCGCCGACCAGCCATACGGCGACGCCGATCGGCTGTTGCGCGAACAGTCGTACGGCCGCGTAGCCGGCCACGGCGAAGGCGCAGATGAGGGCGAGCAGGTGGAGCGGGTTGGCGCCGTACCACCGGATGAGCGAGGTCATTGGTCACGTCCGGAAGGCGAGTCCGCCGACCCATTTGGTGTTGTTGACACCGGGGTTGGCGGGAACGATGACGCGTGCGGGGTAGCCGTGGTCGAGTGACAGGTCGGCGCCGTTGACCCGCAGCGAGAGGAGGGACCGCGGGTCGCGGATCTGGTTGTCCCGCAGGACGGCGGATCGGAAGGACCCGGTGCGCTGCACGGATTCCACCAGGACGCTGGCCGCGTCGGGCAGGCCGGCGAGGTCTGCGAGGTCGGCGAGCCGTACGCCGCTCCAGTGCTGGTCCTCGGTGGACCACCCTTCGACGCAGGCGATCGGCAGTGCGGCGTCGTGCTGCGGCAGCTGGAGAAGCTGCGCCCGGGTCAGGGTGAGTTCACGGTCGGCGCCGCGCACGACCAGCCGCCATGCGTCACCGACGTCGGCTGCGGCGATGCCGACGGCCGCTGCGGTCTTGTTGATCTGGAAGCCGCTGGGTCCGTTGCCCGGGTTGCGGTTGCGGGGAGCCAGGAGTGCCGTGTATCGGGCCCAGCCGCCGAGGCTCTGTCCGACGGTCACCACGAACAGCAGCAGAGATCCGGCGCCGACCAGCCCTACCGCGCCGCGCCGGGAGATCGTCGGTGCCGCCGGTGCGGGCGTCACCAGGCCGTCGGGGTCTGCCGGTTCGGGTCGGGTGTGTGCGAGGTCGGTGCGGAGTTCGTCGCGGAGTCTGCGCGAGCGCAGGGCCCGCGCCATCCTGCCGAATTTGAGGGCGACGTGGGCGACGAACGCGGCGATGAACACCCAGGCGCCGTAGAAGTGCAGACTGTAGAACGATCCGGGGAAGACGTAGAACAGCTGGATGTTGAGGATCCCGGTGACGAACTCGAAGATCGCTCCGCCCACCAGCAGCAGGAGTGACAGCCGTTCCAGGGCCTGTGCGGGGCTCCGCACCGGTGGCCAGTCGAACAGTTTCGGGATGACCGACCACAGTTTGGCCAGCAGTACCGGGATGAGGACGACGCCGAGCGTGACGTGGACCCCCTGGGTGAGCCGATACAGCCAAGCGGGGTGCGTAGGCCAGTCGAACAGGTAGAACCCCAGCAGCCCCTTGTCCGGTGTGGTGTCGTTGCCCAGATCGGGGTTGTAGGCGGCGTACGACAGCAGACCCGTCACGAACAGCACCGTGACCCCGACCAGCAGTACCAGGCCGAACATCGACGTCAGCCAGGGACCACGAATCGGGCTTCGCCAGAACCCGCGACGTAGCGGGCCTGGCGGCTCGAACGGGGCCCGGCCCGGTGAGGCCTGATCGTCTGCCATCCCGCCTCCGCGCGCACGATCGATCCGGTCCTGCCAACTGCCCACTCGGCAGCCTGGCAAACGTGAACCCGGAGCCCGCCGCCATCGGTTGAAGGATTACTCCGGGGCGGGGCGTCTAGCGTGGACCGCGTGATCAGGACGGTCGTGGCGCTTCTCGTGCTTGTCGGCTGTGTCGGCGCTGCCATGCATCCGCCCGACGGGGTCGGGAACCCGGCTCGGGCACCGATCCTACTGGGCGTCGCGTGGCTGGCTTTCGGTCTCGCCGTGTGGTGGCTACCGGTGCGGCGCCTCGTTCCGCTGATCCTTGGCGGGGCGGTCGCGCTGCAGTTGGCCGCCGGGTTCGCTCCGCCACGCAGCAGCGACGACCTGTACCGCTATGTCTGGGATGGTCGCATCCAGGTTGCCGGCATCGACCCGTACCGGTACCCACCCGCCGCACCGGAGTTGCGGGAGCACCGTGACCCGGACTTCCTGTGGGCGCCGGACGGGAGGTGGTGTGCGGCCGACGGCTGCACACTGATCAACCGGCCGGCCGTGCCCACCATCTACCCGCCGGTCGCGGAGGCGTACTTCACGGTCGTGCACGTGCTGTCGCCGCGCGACGGCCGGACCGGTCCGATGCAGTTCGGCGCCGCCCTGTTCGCGCTGGCGACCACGGCGCTGCTGTTGTGGGGCGGGCACGGACGGTCCGTGGCGCTGTGGGCCTGGTGCCCGACGGTCGCCGTGGAGGCCGCGAACAATGCCCACGTCGACGTTCTCGCTGCCTTCTTGACGGCGCTGGCGATCCTGCTCGTTGCGCGCAGGCGGGTCTGGGTCGGCGGCGCCGCTCTCGGCCTGGCGATCGCCACGAAGGTCACCCCGCTGCTCGTGGCTCCGGCCCTGGCCCGGCGCCGGCCGCTCGCGGTCGCGGTCGCCGCGGTCGGCGCGGTCCTGGCGGTGTACGCGCCGCACGTCGCCGTCGTGGGCCCGAAGGTACTGGGCTACCTGCCCGGTTACCTGCGGGAGGAGGGATACGCCGGTGGCCGCCGGTTCGCGCTGCTGACCCTGCTCGTCCCCGGACATTGGGCCGCCCCTGTCGCAGCTGTGATCCTGGCGCTCGTTGCGGTGTGGGCGGCGCGCGCGGCGGACCCGGACCGGCCGTGGTCTGCCGCTGCGGTCGTGGTCGGCGCGGCGCTGCTGGTGTCCGCACCCGGCTATCCCTGGTACTCGCTGCTGCTCGTGCTCCTGGCAGCCGCGGGCGGGCGGGCGGAGTGGCTGGGCGTCGCGGTCGCCGGCAGCCTGGTGCTCTACGCCGCCGACATCGGCCTTGACACGCTGCTGGCCCAACGGCTCGGATACGGCGCCGCCCTCGCCGTCGTTGTGGCTGTTGCCGCCTGGCGCAGGCGAACCTCCGCCGGCGCGGGCTTGACGTCTCGCCCCAGGTCGCGGCCGTAGTCGGCAACGAACGCTGAGCCGGCCACGTCCACCGTGGACCCGGCGGGACGAGGGTGCCCGACGGCGAGCGGCAGGGCGATCAGTCCCGTGATCGCCGACGCCCACTGTGGGTGCAGGTTCAGCAACGGAGGGCCGCTGCCGCGAAGTCACGTAGACCCTCTTCCAGGCCGATCTGTGCGACGAAGCCCAGTTCGGCGGCTGCCCTCGTCGGCGTGGCCACAATATGGCGGACGTCGCCGGCGCGGAACCGTCCGGTCACCACCGGTGGGGGGCCGGCCATGGCCGAGGACAGGCCCGCGGCCATCTCACCCACCGTCGTGCTGATCCCGGAGCTGACGTTGTACGCGCGGAAGCCGGGTCCCACACTCAACGCCAGCAGGTTGGCCCGGGCCACATCGGTCACGTGGACGAAGTCGCGGCGCTGGGCGCCGTCCTCGAAGACCTGGGGTGCGCGGCCGGCTTCCAGGGCGGAGCGGAAGATCGCGGCGACGCCGCTGTAGGGGGTGTCGCGGGGCATGCCGGGGCCATAGACGTTGTGGTAGCGCAGAGCGGCGACGGCACTGCCGCTTTCCCGCGCCCAGGCGGACGCCAGGTGTTCCTGCGCCAACTTCGTCGCCGCGTAGACGCTGCGCGGCTCCAGCACCGCGTCTTCATCCACTGTGGATGATTCGAGGAACCGCCCGCAGCGCGGGCACGGCGGCTCGAACCGGCCCGCGTTGAGGTCCACTGTGGACCGCGGGCCCGGGGGCACCGACCCGTCAGCCGGGCAACGGTACGCACCCTCGCCGTAGACGACCATCGAACTCGCCAGCACCAGCCGGCCGACCGCGGCGCGGGCCATCTCCGCCAGCAGGACGGCGGTGCCGAGGTCGTTGTTGCCGACATACTCCGGTAGGTCCGCCAGGTCCACGCCCATGCCGACCATCGCCGCGTGGTGCACCACGGCGTCGACCCCGACCAGCGCCTCCCGGACCGCTGCCGCGTCGCGTACGTCGCCGCGGACGTCCGGCAGATCAACGGGTTCGGCCGGGTGAGCCACGGGGTGAAGGGCGTCGAAGACGACCACGTCGTGTCCGGCCTCGCGCAGGATGGTGCTGACGTGGGTGCCGATGAAGCCGGCTCCGCCGGTGACGAGAATGCGCATGCGCCGACAGTATGCGTCGGGACCCGGTGCCGCAGCCGGACGTTCGGGGTTCGTAGTGGTTGGTTGTCGCGAGGTAGGAACGATACGACCGGGTGAGAGACACGCTTCCGATCATGAGTGACGTCGTGTTGCCGTGCCTGAACGAGGCTGCGGCGCTGCCCTGGGTGCTGTCCCGAATCCCCGGCGGTTACCGCCCGATCGTCGCGGACAACGGCTCCACCGACGGCTCGCCGGAGATCGCCGCGGCCCATGGCGCGACCGTTGTACATGCGCGCCCGACAGGGTTCGGCGCCGCCGCACACGCCGGGCTCGTCGCCGCCACCGCCGACATCGTGTGCTTCATGGACGCGGACGGCTCGTTCGACCCCGCGCAGCTCGACCGAGTCACCGCGCCGGTTCGGGCCAGCGCCGCCGATCTCGTGCTCGGACGGCGCCGTCCGACCGTCCGCGCCGCGTGGCCTGTCCATGCCCGCGCCGGCAACGCGGTGCTTGCCTGGCGACTGCGCTGGGCCAGCGGCCTGCGGCTCTTCGACCTCGGCCCGATGCGCGCCGCCCGCCGAGCGGACCTGCTCGCCCTCGACCTGCGCGACCGCCGGTTCGGATATCCGCTGGAGATGGTGCTACGCGCTGCGGAGGAGGGGTGGCGGGTGCGCGAGGTCGACGTCGACTACGCCCCGCGCGCCGCGGGCAGCAGGTCGAAGGTGACCGGCACGGTCCGCGGCACGATGCGTGCGGTGCGGGACATGAGCCGCCTGCTGGCCAACGCGGGCGGGGCACGTCGATGAGGAGCCAGCTGCTGCTGATCGCGAAGACGCCGGTTCCCGGCCAGGTCAAGACCAGGCTTTGCCCGCCGTGCACGCCGGAGCAGGCAGCCGACCTCGCCGCCGCCGCGATCGCCGACACCGTTGCCACGTTGAGCGCCGTTCCGGCCACCCGGCGCACGGTCGTCCTCAGTGGACAGATGACGGTCCCGCGCGGCTGGTCGCGGGTCGAGCAGCACGGCGACGGCCTTGGCCACCGGCTCGCCAACGCGTTCGCGGACACGGCCATGCCCGGCACGGCCAGCGTGCTGGTCGGGATGGACACCCCGCAGCTGAGGGTTGACCTGCTGTCCGCCGCCGCGTCGCTGCTCGACGATGCCGACGCGGTGCTCGGCCACGCCGAGGACGGCGGCTGGTGGGCACTCGGGCTCCGCGATCCTGCCGCGGCCCGCGTCCTGCGTAACGTGCCGATGTCGACCGCCGAGACCGGAGACCGCACCGCGCGGGCGTTGCAGGCCCTGGCACTGCGGGTCGCGCCGCTGCCGGTGCTCCGCGACGTCGACACCTGGGCCGACGCCGAGGCCGTCGCCACCAGCGCTCCGCAGGGCCGGTTCGCCGCCGTGCTGACCGCGATGCGTCCACAGGGGACACGATGATCTCGGCTGGAGCCGGTCCTGGTTGAGCTCGCTCGGCAGCTGGCGTCGTCGGTGGGACTTGCATGGAGGGCGAAGCGGCGGGCACCCGCCCGGCGCCGGACCCGAGGAGCACTCCAAGACTCGCAACGTCGTGCTCGTGCACGGTGGGTTCGTCGACGGATCGGGCTGGCTGGGCGTACACCGGCTGCTGACCGCCGACGGGTTCACCGTCAAGATCGTGCAGAACCCGACGCTGTCGCTGGAAGGCGACGCCGCCGCTACCCGCTTCGTCCTCGACGGCCTCGACGGCCCGGCCGTGCTGGTCGGACACTCGTACGGCGGTGCGGTCATCAGCGAGGCCGGCACTCACGACGCCGTCGCGGCGCTGGTCTACATCGCGGCGTTCGCCCCGGACAAGGGCGAGTCCGTCAACACGCTGATCGCCGACCCGCCGCCCGGCGCGCCGGTCCCACCGATCCTGCCGCCGCGCGACGGGTTCCTGTTCCTCGACCGGGACAAGTTCCACGCCTCGTCCGCCGCCGACCTGCCGGAGGACGAGGCCACGTTCCTGGCCGACTCGCAGGTGCCGTGGGGCGTCGACGCGCTCGCCGGGGCGGTCACCGAGCCCGCCTGGCGGCACAAGCCCGGCTGGTACCTCGTCGCCACCGCCGACCACATGATCCCGCCGCCGGCCCAGCGCGCCATGGCCACTCGCGCAGGCGCGGTCACCGCGGAGGCGATCGGCAGCCACGCATGGCCCCACCCAGCACATCAGCAACTTCAGTGAAGTGAGGAACTCACCATGGCATCGAATGTCTCACGTCGTCGGCTGTTAGAGATGGTGCGAGGCCAGGAAACGTGCACCAGGCTTCAGCCATTTGAAGTAACTCTGGCCGACTTCACCTCATACCGCACGGCTGCGGCCTGAGGCGGTGCGGCAGCGCCGCCGCCGAGCGCTACCGCGGCGAGCCCGAATGGCATTGCTGTTGTTCTGCCGATGGCCGGCACCGGGCCGACCGGCGCGCCGCTGCTGGGCCTTTTCGGGTCATCTTCGTGTTCACGATCGCCGAGTCGAACCGTTCCCTACCGCTACGTACCTGCGCTGCGCGCGGCGTCGAGACTTGGGTTGCCCATTTTCGCTGCCGCGCAGGCTGAGGTGCGGCGTGGAGCCGGACAACTCGGTGGCGTGCTCGGTCTCTGATACCGGGGCCGGCGCTCGCGCCGACTCCGGCTTGTCCAGAAAGCGCAGCAGTTCGACTGGGAACGGCAGGACCAGCGTCGAGTTCTTCTCGGCCGCCACCTCGACCACCGTCTCCAACAGCCGCAGTTGCAGCGCGGTCGGTGTCCGCGCCATCGCGGCCGCGGCGTCGGCGAGCTTGTGCGACGCCTGCAGCTCACCATCCGCGGTGATGATCCGCGCGCGCCGTTCGCGCTCCGCCTCGGCTTGCCGGGACATCGAGCGTTTCATCGACTCCGGCAGCGAGACATCCTTGATTTCCACGCGGTCGATGTGGATGCCCCATTCGATCGCCGGGCTGTCGATCATGACCTCGAGGCCCTGATTGAGTCGTTCGCGGTTGGTCAGGAGTTGGTCGAGGTCGCTCTTGCCGATGATCGAGCGCAACGACGTCTGTGCCACCTGGAGGACCGCGAACATGTAGTCCTGCACGTTGATGGCGGCGCGGATCGGGTCGAAGACACGGAAGTACACCACCGCGTCGACTTTGACGGTCACGTTGTCCCGGGTGATGCCGTCCTGTGCCGGCACCGGCATGGTGACGATCTGCAGGTTGACCTTCTGCAGCCGGTCCACCCCGGGCACGATCAGGACCAGGCCGGGCCCACGCGTCTCGTCCCGCAGACGGCCAAGCCGGAAGATCAGACCACGCTCGAACTGTCGGACGATCCGGACGCTGGTCACAAACCCGGCTATCGCCAGGAGCAGCACCGTTATAAGTAGTGGACCCATGGCATGTCGCCACCATCCGTGCGCGTCGGGTTCCCAATAGCCACTATAACGCGGTGTGCGCAGTGCGCTTCGCTGCGCCACAGCGTCGTGTAGCGCCTCGCTCCGTCCGGGTGGAAAACCCCGCATCCTAGCCGTTGTAGACCGCGACGGCGCGCGCACGGGGAACGACGCCATCGCGCGTACTGGCGCAGGGAGAGCGGTCAGGCGGGCCCCGGTGTCGGGTGCTGATTCGAGGTTGGTGTCGATGCCCTCGGACTTGAGGATCTCCCAGACGGTGGAGGGGGCGACCTTTGATGGCGAGGGTGGCGAGTTCGCCGTGCACCCGCCGGTACCCCCCAGTTCGGGTTCTCCCTGACCAGGCGTAGGAAGAGGGCGCGTATGGAGCGGACGGTGGGTGGGCGTCCGGGCCGCTTGGGTCGGCAGGTGCGCGCGTGACGCTGATGCATCAGGTCGCGGTGCCAGCGCAGGACGGTGTCCGGGCGCACCAGTAGTCGCAGCTGGCGCAAGAGGTGGCGGGGGA
Organism: Dactylosporangium sp. CA-152071; assembly: GCF_050936335.1. Lineage (NCBI taxonomy): Bacteria > Bacillati > Actinomycetota > Actinomycetes > Micromonosporales > Micromonosporaceae > Dactylosporangium > Dactylosporangium sp. CA-152071. The sequence goes on from NZ_JBNJMZ010000003.1 coordinate 62,322, forward strand.
GGGGAGCGAGAATGGCGGCGAGGAAGGCCCGGTCCTCGGGTGTGAACTTCACTCGGTCAGTGCCGAGTTGCCGTTCCAGGACGGTGATCTGATGTCGCAGCGCCAGAATCTCGACGTCTTTGTTCCGGTCGCCCATCGGCAGTAGCCGCAGCGCGGCGAACGTGTTCGTGACAGTCAGGTAAGCCAGGCGCAGCAGCACGGGAGCTCATCCTGCCGCGTTCCGATCCGGTCTTGCCGGCCGGGCGACGTGTTGGCCTGGAGGAAGCGGACGGAGCCCACCACCTGCATGGATGGCATTCTCGGCAGGCGCAGAGCGCGGGTGGCATGAATTGGCCCCGCCGGTGGGTTTCCGGCGGGGCGTGGGTGTTCATGCTGTCGTTGCGCCGCTCATTCTGTCGTGACTTCGGTGACCGCGGCGCCGCGAATCGTTATTCGGCGATGCGGGCGAGGTAGTCCGACCTGTCATCGGCATTGACGGCCTTGTGCGGTTCGCCGTTGGCGTAGGGCCGGCAGCGGTCGGCGAGATGGGCTGGTGTGGCGTTGCGTTCGGCGAGCCACTCGGTCCAGTCGGGGATCAGCGCGATGAGGTCGGCGGCGAAGTCGTCCTGGTAGTAGCCGCGGATGTGTTCCACGGCGAGCGCGACGCGGTGTGGCGAGCAGGTGCGGTACAGCTGGCCGGACTCGCCGATGTGCCAGGAGTCGGCCAGCTCGGTGACGAGTTCTTCAAGGTTGGGCCGGGACCGGTCGGGCCGGTGTTCTTGCAGCCATGCGGCGAACGGGGCTGCGGCGGTCGTCCGGCCGAGGTCGGATGGTGCTGAGGTCCGATGCGGATGTGCCGGCTCGATCGCGTCGAGGACGGCTTCGGCCAGTCGTTTGCTGCGGTGGTACTCGGCGAACTGCTCGACGCTCTCTCCGCCGGGCCGCAGCATGCCCTGCTCGCGTGGCATGAGCTCGTCGAGCAGCCACGGGTCGTCGACGGGGGCGAAGACGGTGCCGTCCGCGGCCGGCGCGCCGACACCGGCCTGCCAGTCGGCCAGGGCTTCGGCCGGGTCGGTGTGGTATCGGCTGTGCACAGTGAAGGTGTCATGGCCGCAGCCGTCGATGTCCCACAGGTACCATCGGTCCGGACCATCGGCGGTGCGGAAGGGCGCGGCGACGCCGAACCGGCTGCCGTAAGCGTCCCGGGTCCACAACACCGGCCCGGTGATGGTGGGCCCGGTCGGCGTCTGTGGCAGGCGTTCCGCGCCGGGCAGTGCGCGCAGGTCGTCGATCGATTCGTTGGCGCGTTCGCCGAGCGGGTGATTGAGGATTCCCGTCGTGGCGATCAGCACGCGCCAAGCGTGCGTCCAGCCGTCGGCCGCCCCGGCGAGCGCGGTGCTGACGGCCTGCACGGCGGCGTCGGTCAGAGCGGCGGCGAACGTGTTCGGGCCGATATGATCGTCGATGGGTGCGTCGTCCAGCTCGGTCAGTGTCCTGCCGATCCGCGCGCACAGCTCGTCCTCAAGATCTGCCTCGGAGCTGGTCGCCGCAAGCCCGACCAACTCCGCGATCATGGGTGTGGCCGCCGCTGCGGCGAGGGACGCTCTGCGCTCGTCCATCTGCCGCCGGTACTCCCCGAACCCTGCCATCGCGTCGGCCAGTTCCCGCTGTTGGTCGGTGGGTCCGCCAGGCCAGGTGTTGATTTCCGGCCGGGGCTTTCGGCTGGACTTGCGGGTTTTCTTCCGTTTCCGCGATACCGGCATCGGGAAATGATAGGCCAGCTTCGAACTGGGGGCGGGTGGCACGCCGACATGACCACTCCGATCTGGCCCGGCTCGGTTGCACCCGTCGACCCGGTCGAGCCAGCACCTGAGTTCGCCGCTGTTCAGCGCCGCGATCATCGAACGGTCGCCTGGTCATGGGAGGCCGGCGGTGTCGAACTCGCGTTGAAGCCGTGGCCGGCGGCGATGCTCGTCGCGGAGCGCGGCGATCAGTTCGTCGACCCCGCTTGCCTGATCGGTGCCGGCGGCCAGTCTCCGCATCCGGCCCAGCCGTCGGGCGGCATGACGGTACCCGCGTGCGTCGGCATCGCGCAGGTCGACGAGCACGAGCTCGCGCAGCACCGGGAGCACGCCGAGCGGGTCGACCTTCTCGTAGGCGTCCGCGAGCTGTGCCCAGGTGTGGGTGTCGGTCAGCCCGAGGTTGTGCGCCAGGGTCCAGGCGAGGTTCACGTCGCCGAGGTGGTGCTGGGCGAACGCCACAGCGTCCCGAGGGGAATGCGCGAGTGTGTCGAGGACCTCGTCGCGGTGCACCGGCCACGCCTGCCCGGACGCCCGGCGCAACCGTTCCGCCGTCGACGATGACGGCCAGCGGCGGAACACTTCCAGCCGGGCCGCCGCTTCGTGGTCCGGCCGGTGCAAGGCGAGCAGGTCACACCAGTAGCCGGCGGCCTGCAACGCCTGATGCCCGCCGTCGAAGTCGGCGGCCTGCTTCGCCCAGTCGATCGCCAGGTCGGCCTCGCCGATCTCCGCCAGCGCTTCGGCGGTGTCCTGCAGCCAGGCGGCGACCTTCCGGTCGCGGACGTGGGTGGCGATGATGGCGTCGACGTCCCGGGCCGTGACGGCCAGCCGTCGGGCGTTCTCTTCCAGGACGAATCGGGTGTGCCGGTCGCGGGTCGCCTGCTGGTGCGCCTCGGGTTCGGTGAGCCGTCCCGCGAGGGACGACCTCTCCTGCTCGTCGGTCGGCTCCGGCCCGAGTCCGGCGGCGATCTCGGCCAGCCGGGCTTTGTACAGCGCCAGACCATCAGGCCCCAGCGCCGGCGCATAGTCGGCGATGTCGATGGAGAAGAAGTCCTGGGTGCCGTCGAACTGAAACCTGATCAGCCAGGGGACCAGCTTCGACGCGGCTGGGCTGGCGTTCCGTGCCACCTGCGCGTGGAGTTCGAGCAGGCCACGGATCGCGTCGCCGATGATGCCGCTCGAATCGTCGGCGCGCAGTATGACCCGGACGGCGGAGGCGATCGCTTTCTCCACGACCGGCAACAGCCACGCCGGATCGGCAGCGTCGGCGGCCTGCCGTAACAGGTCCACCGCCTCATGCATGTGACGGCCGTGCGCGTTGGCGGCGCTCCACCGATGCAGGTCCGTCCGGGTCCTGATCATCCCGAGCACCGCGTCGCCAAGGCTGTCATCACGCGAATCGGCAGGCACGCCGCGATTGTCGCTGGGCCCGGCGAAGAACCGCCGACGCCACGCTGTACGGGCACGGTATCGCAGCGATCAGCCGGTCCGCTTGGCATGGGCTGTCTCGTGCGCTCCATCACCACACACACGAACTTGCGCCGGCAGTTGGAGCAACGCGTCCGGCAACGCCCACCGCTCACCCTCGCCGGCAACGCGTGCGTCCTGTATGACACCGTGATGCGGTCGTCTGGTGGTGGATCGGGAGTTTCTGTGGACGGATGAGGGCCTTGCCGTTGCCCGTCGTCGCAACGTTGCCCTCGAGGAGGTTGATCAGGCGCTGCATGCTCCGCCGGGTCTGCGGTTTGAGCGCCGGATCGGTGACCTGCTGCTCGTGGTGATGGGGATGGCTGGCAGTGCCCGGGTCGTTGCCGTCATCCGCGAGCAGATGTATCGGACCACCCCTCTGCGGGTGTGCGGCGGTTCTGGGGGCATCGTCCCGATCGTTCGGGGCTGGGTCGCCTACCACCGCACGGCGGTGTCCAGCGCGGACCCGTGAACTTTTCGATGAGTGCCGGACTCCCGGGGGCGTGTCGTCAGGACGTCGCCGACCCGGTCGCCAACTGCCTGGTCTGCTGTGCCGCCCATTGGGCGGCCGCCGCGGCGACGGGGATCGTCGGGTCCACCAACCATGCGGCCTCGAGGCCGTAGCAGAAAGCGATGATTTCCATTGCCTTGAGCTGCGGGTCGATGTCATCGCGCATCTCGCCGCGCTCTTGTGCGGACCGCAGGGTCGCTGTCACGCGGTCGATCGTTGTCCGGTAGCCGTCGACCAGCCGTGGGTGGAGGTCGGTGTCGGGGCTGACGTTTTCGCCGAGGACGACGGTGTTCATGCCGAGCAGGCTGGCCACCTTGCCGTCGTGCTGGCTGGGCCAGCTGGCCATGTGCCTGGCGATGATGTCGACGATCTTGATGCCGGGGTCGGGTCCGTCGCCCCACAGCCACTGCTCGGAGAAGGCCAGGTGGCGATCCATGACGGCGTTGAGCAGGGCCTCCTTGCTGCGGAAGTGATAGAGCAGCCCGGTCTGTGACACGCCGGCCTCGGCCGCGATGTCGGCGAGGCTGGTGCCGCGCGCTCCGTTGCGGGCGATGAATCGTACGGCGACGTCGACGATGCGGTCCCGTGTCTCGAGGCCCTTCGCTGAGGTCTTGGGCTTCTGGGCAGGGGACACGGTTGATCTCCTCGCGATGGTCGGGACGGTCATCGCCAAGCATAGACAACCGACTGAGTATTCGGTAACTTCTGCGAAACAGACTGAGTGCTCAGTCTTAACTGTGGCGAGAGGCGCGATCGCATGAGTGCAGCTTCCCGGCGGGGAACCCCGGTCGTCCGCGAGGAAGACACTGCGCTGCGGCCGCACGAGCAGGTTCAGGCCTTCCTGGACAGCTCCGGATCATCACCCGACCCGTGGGCCGCCGACATCGCGGCCGTGCGGGCGGACGCACGTGCGAAGGTCCTGGCCGTGACTGGCGAGCCGGCGCCGGTGGCCTCTGTCGAGTCGGTCGACGCGAACGGCGTACCGGCTCGGCTCTATCTGCCCACGGGTGCGGAACGGGAGGTGCTGGTCTGGGCGCACGGCGGCGGCTGGATGCACGGAGACCTCGACACCGCCGAAGGTGTCGCCCGGGCACTCTCGAACCGGGCCGGGTGCGGGGTCCTGTCCATCGACTACCGGCTCGCGCCCGAGTACCCGTTTCCAGCCGGCTTCGACGACACTTGGACGGCCGTCACCTGGGCACGCCACAACTTCGGCAGCGTGGCTGTCGGTGGGGACAGCTCGGGCGGAAACCTCGCCGCGGCGGCCGCGCTCAAAGCGCGTGATGAAGGCGTTCGGTTGGCCGCCCAACTCCTCGTCTACCCGGTACTCGACAGCGTCGAGAACACCGACTACAAGGTCGCGTTCCGGCGGCGGTACGAGACCTTCGCGGGCCAGTCGGGTTTCGGCTCCAACAGCTACCGTCGGCTCCAGCACATCTGGGCGACGTACGTTCCCGACCCAGCACACCGCATGGCGTCGTATGTGTCCCCGCTGCACGCTGAATCTGTGCGCGGTGTCGCGCCTGCGACGATCATCACGGCCGAACACGATTTCCTCCGCCGCGAGGCCGAGGACTATGCCCGGCGTCTGGAGGCGGCCGACGTGCCGGTCGAGCTGACCGAGTACGCGGGGCAGATCCATGGCTTCTTCGAGATGTTCGCCGTGATGACCGACGCGCATCACGCCGTTGGCAAGGCTGGCGACGCCGTACGCCGCGCGTTCCAGTCAACCCACACCATCGAGCCTTAAGGACTTCTCGTGCGATCGCTGACCCATTACTGCGGAACCCTCCGGGCCGCCGGCGTCGCCGCGGCGGCTGCCCTGCTGCTCGCCGCCTGCGCACCCGGCGGCAACTCCGAAGCCGGCCCGGCGCCGTCCAAGCCGGTCTCCACCGGTATCGGCAGCGAACCGGTCACCCTGAAGCTGCTCGTCACCAGCGGCGTCGACGTCCCGTTCTACACCGCTCTCGGCAAGCTGTTCCACGCCAAGCACAGCAACGTGACCGTCAAGGTGGAGAGCCAGGACTACGCCGCCTTGACCACGACCATCGCGCGCACTCTCGCCGGGAACAACGTGCCCGACCTCGTCCGCGTGCCGCAGCTCGGCAACCTGACCAAGGACCACCTGCTGATCGGCCTCGACCCGTATGCGCAGGCGTATGGGTGGAACGAGTGGCCGCAGTCGCAGTTCGCCTCCACCCGTGTCGCGGCGGACGGCAGACAGCGGGGGACAGGCTCGTTGTACGCTGCGGGCGCTGGTTTTGGCCTGACCGGGGTGTATTACAACAAGGCGCTTGCGCAGCGGATCGGTATGGCGCGGCCACCGGCGACTGTCGCCGAGTTCGAGCAGTTGCTCGCCAAGGCGAAGGACGCCAGGCTGCAGCCGATCATGATCAACGGCAAGGACGGCGGCAGCGTCTATCCGCTGCAGAACCTGGTGATGTCCTACGCCGGTGACGCGCGAGCCGTCCAGGACTGGAACTACGCCAAACCCGGCGCGAGTATCGACACCGCGGCGACGGTCAAGGCCGCCACGACATTGCAACGCTGGGGACAGGCGGGATACCTGCCGGCCGACGTGAACGACATCGACCAGACCCGGGCCCCGGCCGAGTTCATCAAGGGCAACGGCGTGTTCTTCCCGAGCGGCAACTGGCAGGCTCCGGGACTCGACAAGACCGGACCCGGTCAGTTCGGGTTTTTCCTGTTCCCGCCCGGCGTCGCCGGTGGGCCGTCGTACGCGATGACCGCCGTCGCCAACCTGGGGATCCCGGCGAAGTCACCCAACGCAGACGTGGCGGCCGCGTTCCTGGACTTCGTGCAGACGGACCAGCAGGCGCGGCAGGAGACGGTCACCCTCGGCGGTCTGGTGCCGGCCGGCCCGTCGGACGCGCCGGCTCCGACCGCGCCCGAGGGGTCGGCGGTCGCAGCCACCGTCAGCGCGTTCCAGGAGTTGCTGAAGAGCGACGGGCTGGTCGGCTTCATGGCTGATGCGACGGCTTCGATCCACGTCAACAGCCTCATCCCGCAGACGCAGCTGCTGCTGGCCGGCAAGACGACGCCCGAGGCGTTCGCGGCCAAGGTGCAGTCCGACTACGAGCGCGATCTCGGGCGATGATCGCGGCGAGCCGACCCAGGGGTGATGCGGTGCTGTCCGTCTCGACCCCGGAGGAGATGCGGCAGGATCCGGCTATGACCGACCCGTCGAGCGTTCCTGCGGCACCACAACCCGCCGCACGGCGCCCATCCGCACTCCGGCGGCGGAGCTGGAGCGCGCTCCTCTGGGTTGCGCCAGCGTTCGGCATGTACGGCGTTTTCGTGCTGTTCCCGATGCTCCAGTCGGTGCAGTACTCGTTCTACGACTGGGATGGCATCGGGCCGGCGACGCCTGCCGGACTGGACAACTGGAAAGCGATCTTCACCCAGCCGGAGCTGCTGCAATCCGTGGTGCACGCGTTCGTCCTCGTCGTGTTCTACACGGTCCTGCCGGTCGGGCTCGGTCTGGTCGCCGCGTCGCTCATCCGCGAACTGAAGCCCAGCGCGTTCAGCACCACCGCCCGGGTCGTACTGTTCATCCCCCAGGTGCTTCCGCTGGTCGCGGCCGGTATCGCGTGGACGTGGATGTACTCCTCGGACGGCCTGGTCAATCAGGTCTTGCGCGCAGTCGGCCTCGATCAGTACACGCGGGCCTGGCTCGGTGACTTCACGTTCGCTCTGCCCGCGGTCGGTGTGATCGGGGTCTGGGTCATGCTCGGCTTCTGCACGGTGCTGCTGCTGGCGGGCATCGGCAAGATCGACCCGGCGCTGTACGAGGCGGCCCGGCTGGACGGGGCCGGGCGGGTCAGTGAGTTCTTCGCCGTGACGCTGCCCGGGTTGCGGCGCGAACTCGTCGTGTGCACGACGTTCACGATCATCGCCGCCCTGGCGAGCTTCGACGTCGTCCAGATCGCGACGCAAGGCGGTCCCGGCTACCAGACGATGGTGCCCGGCGTGCAGATCTACCGGTTGACGTTCCTGCAGCAGCACGTCGGCCAGGCCTCGGCGCTCGCGGTGTTCCTGGCCGTCGTCGTGCTGGTGGTCATCTGGCCGATCCAGCGTCTCGGGAGGGAGAAATGACCACATCGGGCCTCGCCCATCGAGTAACGCGCACTGGGATCCTGCTCGCGCTGATGCTGTTCGCCGTGGTGCCGCTGCTGAGTATGTTCACCACGGCACTGGCGGCGCCGGGCAGCACGCCGCAAGGCCTCAGCTGGCCGAGCGACCCGCACTGGCACAACTTCGTCGACGCGTGGAGCGCGGCGAACTTCGTCGCGCTGTTCCGCTCGAGCACCCTCATCGTGCTTGGCGTCGTACCGGCCACGGTCGCGATGGCCACCGCCGCGGGCTACGCCCTCGCTCAGCTGAACGTGCCCTTCGGTAAGGCGATCTACGGTCTTCTCCTCGTCGGACTCACCCTGCCGTTCGAGGCGCTGATCACCCCGCTGTACTACGACCTGCGCAGCATGGGACTGCTCGGGACGCGGCTGGCGATCGTCCTGCCGCTCATCGGACTGCTCATGCCGTTCGGCGTCTTCTGGATGCGCGTACACTTTCTCAGCGCCGAGCCCGCGCTCACCGAAGCCGCGAAGGTCGACGGCGCCAACACCTGGCAGGCGTTCCGCCGCATCCACCTGCCGCTCGCCACCTCGGCGTGGTCCGCACTATCTGTGCTCTTCTTCCTCGCCAGCTGGAACCAGTACCTGCTGCCCCTCGTCCTCGTCGACGACCCGACGAAGCGGACCGTGGCCGGCGGGCTGGGCGCGTTCCAGGGCCAGTACGGCACCGACATCGTGCTTCTCTGCGCCGGATCCCTGCTGATCATCCTGCCCTCGCTGGCGATCTTCCTGATCTTCCAGCGCAACTTCGTCAAGGCGCTGATGCAAGGAGCCGTCAAGTGACTGCCCGAGTCCCGCCCCTGGAGGTTCCATCGCATCCGCGCTGTTCAGGTCGCGCTGGCCCTCCTCGGCAGCGACCGGCGGTTCGCCGGAGCCGACGACGCCGGGAGTCGGTTCAGCCGGTGAGTCCGGGCAGCAACGACGACGGCAGCAACGACGACGGCAGCGGTGGCAGCGGCAGACTCGGCCCGGGCAGCGGCGGCACCTGCGGTGTCGGCAGGTCGGGGATGAGGGGACCGGGACCGGTCGTGGGGTCCCCGCCGCCCGATCCGGGGGTGTGGCCCGGTGTGGTGACGCCCGGCGACGGCGCCGGGGTCGAGGGGGTGACCGGCGTGGGCGGCGTGCTGGCGGGTGCGGCCGGGCCGGTCACCGTCGGCAGGGAGCGGCGGATCTCCTCGATCCGGTCTCGCAGCCGCTGCCGCGTCGCCGGGTCTTCGATCCGTTCCACGTCCGTCGCGGCGACGTCGAGCAGGCGGCGGGCGTCGTCGTAGTGTCCGGCCGCCGCCGCGTCGCCGGCCAGTGCGATCGTGTGCTCCACCGCCAGGGCTTGGGCCTGCTGCGGGTACAGCACCCGGGTGAGCGGCCAGAGTGGATTGTCCGGTCCCGAATGACGGGCGCCGAGCGCCGCGCCACCGAGGAGCACAGCGGCCGCCACGGCACCGGCGAGCATCCTCCGGACGCCGGTGCGGCGGCGGGCGGGCAGCGGCACCGGGATGCCGGACGGGAGGTCCGCGGGTAGGTCGGTGTCGAGGTCTGCCCTCCAGCCCGCCAGGAGGTCGGCGAACTCGTCGTCGTCCGGTGCCGGTTCGCCGCGGCCGAGGGCGTCGAGCAGCGCGTCGTCGGCCTGGATCTCGGCCAGGTCGACGGGCGGCTCGCCACTGCGCTCCGTCACCACGTCACCTCGCTCCGCTCGACGGCGCGGTCACGCGCCGGCCCGTTCACGCCGCCACCTCGCCCAACGTGTCGCCTGCCAGCGTACGCAGGCGGGCCAGCGCGCGGGACTGCGCGACCCGTACCGCGGGCGCGGACATGCCGACGATCGCGCCGACCTCGTCGGCCGGCAGCCCCACCGCCACCCGCAGGACGACGATCTCCCGCTGCGGCTCGGGCAGCTGGGCCAGCAGTCCGGACAGGCGCCGTGCCAGGTCGGTGCTGAGCGCCCGCTGCTCCGGGCCCGGTGCCGCGTCGGGCCGGTCAGCGAGCGTGTCGACCGGGGCCGTCCCGGCGTCGCGGACGGCGGCGCGCTGCGCGTCGGCGACCTTGTGTGCCGCGATCCCGTAGACGAAGGCGGTGAACGGCCGCCCCTGGTCACGGTACTTGGGCATCGCCCGCAGCAGCGCGAGGCACACCTCCTGCGCGATGTCGTCGGCGGTCGTGTACGCGCCGCCCACCCGCCCGAGCCTGGCCCGGCAGTAGCGGACGATGCCGGGCCGCAGCTCGGCGAGCAGCGCCGCCGTGGCGTCCGGATCGGCCCGCAGGGCGCGGTCCACGAGCTCTGGTTCGATCGTTGCCGTCATCGCGTTGGGTGCGCACCTTCGTTACCGGGGGGTTTCCGCACGGTAACCGGCGGCGGCCGATCCCACCAGCCGGACGGGTGGTCGCGAAAAATTCCGGCCCGCGGTGTTACGCCGGGCGCCCGTGCCGCGATGTCACAGGCAACGGGTTCAGGCAGGAGGGCCGGATGGGCGTCGAGGTGCGTGTCGAGGCACTGGCGAAGTCCTTCGGTGCCCAGCCGGTGTGGGCCGACGTGAGCCTCACCCTGCCCGCCGGCGAGATCTCGGTCCTGCTCGGCCCGTCCGGTACCGGCAAATCGGTGTTCCTCAAGACGCTGGTCGGCCTGCTCAAGCCGGACCGGGGCGCGATCCGGATCGGTGAGCACGACCTGACCCGCCTCGGCGAGCGGGAGCTGTACGAGGTGCGGAAGCTCTTCGGCGTGCTGTTCCAGGACGGCGCGCTGTTCGGCTCGATGAACATCTACGACAACGTCGCGTTTCCGCTGCGGGAGCACACCCGCAAGCCGGAGCGGGAGATCCGGGCGATCGTCGCGGAGAAGCTGGAGATGGTCGGCCTCGTCGGCGCGGAGCGGAAGCTGCCCGGGGAGATCTCCGGCGGGATGCGCAAGCGCGCCGGCCTGGCCCGGGCGCTGGTCCTCGATCCGGAGATCGTCCTGTTCGACGAGCCGGACTCGGGTCTTGACCCGGTGCGCACCGCATACCTGAACCAGCTGATCATCGACCTCAACCAGCAGATCGACGCGACGTTCCTGATCGTCACGCACGACATCAACACCGCCCGTACGGTGCCCGACAACATCGGGCTCATCTACCACGGCCAACTGGCGATGTTCGGCCCGCGCGAGATGCTGCTGTCGAGCACCGAGCCGGTGGTTCGGCAGTTCCTCAACGCACAGCGGGTCGGGCCGATCGGCATGGCCGAGGAGAAGGACGCCGACGAGCTCAAGGCCGAGGCCGACGCCGGTGTCGAGCTTCCGCCCCTGCCGCCGATCCCGCTGCAACTGCAGCCGTCGGACGGCCTGCCGCGCCGGGCGGAGCGACCGCCCGGCGAATGGTGCTTCGAGCACGGCGTCACCCCGCCGCCGGGGTCCTTCCACGCCGAACCGGGGCGGGTCCGATGACCGCGCCGCTGCGCCAGTCCGGGCTGTTCTTCGCGTTCTGCCTCGACGCGCTGCGGGGGCTCGGCCGACGGCCGTTCCAGGTGCGCGAGTTCCTGCAGCAGGCCTGGTTCGTCAGTTCCGTGTCGATCCTGCCGGCGGCACTCGTCTCGGTCCCGTTCGGCGCGGTGATCGCGCTGCAGCTCGGCTCCCTGGTCCGCCAGCTCGGCGCGCAGTCGTTCACGGGCGCGGCGTCGGTGCTCGCGGTGGTTCGCGAGGCCGGCCCGATCGTCACCGCGCTCATCATCGCCGGCGCGGGCGGCTCGGCGATCTGCGCCGACCTCGGGGCGCGGAAGATCCGCGAGGAGCTGGACGCGATGGAGGTGCTGGGCATCGACCCGCTGCACCGCCTCGTCGCGCCCCGGATCGCGGCCACGATGCTGGTCGCGGTCCTGCTCAACGGCCTGGTCAGCGTGGTGGGCGTGTCCGGCGGCTACTTCTTCAACGTCGTCATGCAGGGCGGCACGCCGGGCGCCTACCTGGCCAGCTTCCAGGCGCTGGGGCAGCTGCCGGACCTGGTCGTCGGCGAGATCAAGGCGCTGTGCTTCGGCGCGGTCGCCGCGCTCGTCGCCTCGTACAAGGGCATGACGGCACGCGGCGGGCCGAAGGGCGTCGGGGACGCGGTCAACCACAGCGTGGTCATCACGTTCATGTTGCTGTTCGCGCTGAACTTCGTCATCACCGCCGTGTACTTCCAGATCGTGCCGCAGAAGGGGAGCTGACATGCCGGTCCTGCGACAGCTCGACAACCTCGGCGGGCAGCTGGCGTTCTACCTGCGGGCGTTCGCCTGGACGCCGCGGACGATCCGGCGGTACAAGCGGGAGGTCCTTCGCCTGCTCGCCGAGGTGAGCTTCGGCACCGGAGCGCTCGCCGTCGCCGGTGGCACGGTCGGCGTCATCTGCTTCCTCACCTTCTTCACCGGCACGGAGGTCGGGCTGCAGGGATACCAGGCCCTCGACCAGATCGGCAGCAGCGCCTTCACCGGGTTCATCTCCGCGTACTTCAACACCCGGGAGATCTCGCCGCTCGTCGCGGCGCTGGCGCTGTCGGCGACCGTCGGCTGCGGCTTCACCGCGCAGCTCGGCGCGATGCGCATCTCCGAAGAGGTGGACGCCCTCGAGGTGATGGCCGTGCCGTCGCTGCCGTTCCTGGTCACCACCCGGATGATCGCCGGTTTCATCGCGGTGATCCCGCTGTACGTGCTGGGCCTGCTCTCCAGCTACCTCGCCACCCGGACGATGGCAATCGTCTACTTCGGACAGTCGGCCGGCACGTACGACTACTACTTCCACCTGTTCCTCCCGCCGGAGGACGTGCTGTGGTCCTTCGGCAAGGTGCTGGTGTTCAGCGTCATCGTCGTGCTGGTGCACTGCTACTACGGCTACACCGCCAGTGGCGGCCCGGCCGGGGTGGGCGTAGCGGTCGGTCGTGCGGTACGCCTGGCGATCGTCTCGGTGAACGTCGTGGACTTCTTCCTGTCGCTGGCCATCTGGGGCGCGACCACCACGGTGCGGATCGCCGGATGAACGCGCGGCACAGATTCCTGGGCCTCGCCTTCGTGGCGCTGCTCGGCGCGGCGCTCAGCCTCGCCGTGCTGCAATACCGCAAGGCGTTCGACGACACGACCTGGGTGACGCTTCGGGCGAGCCGAACGGGCATGCAGCTGAGCCCCGGCGCGGAGGTCAAGCTGCACGGCGTGGTCGTCGGCGAGGTGCGCACCGTCTCCAGCGACGGCGCCGGCGCCCGGCTGCGGCTCGCGCTCGACCCGGCGCTCGTGCCGCAGATCCCCGCCGACGTCAGCGCCCGGCTGCTGCCCAAGACGCTGTTCGGTGAGCGGTACGTCGCGCTGGTGCCCCCCGCGCAGCAGACCAGCCGCCCGATCCGCGACGGGGACGTGATCCCGCAGGACCGCAGCGCGAGCGGCGTCGAGCTGGAGCGCGTGCTCGACGACGCGTTGCCGCTGCTGCAGTCGATCCAGCCGGACAAGCTCGCGGCGACCCTGGGCGCGATCGCCACGGCCCTCGACGGCAAGGGCGACCAGCTCGGCGAGCAGCTGGTTTCCCTGGACGGCTACCTCGCCGCGCTGAACAAGGACATGCCGCTGATCGCCGAGGACGTGCGCAGGCTCGCCAACGTCCTGGACGTCTACGACGGCGCGATGCCGGACCTGCTCGCCATCCTGCGCGACGCGTCGGTGACCGCCAGGACCGTCACGGACCAGCGTACCCAGCTCGCCGCGTTCCTCGCCGACAGCACGGAGGCCGCCGACGTGACCCGGTTCTTCCTCGAACGCCACGGCGACCAGCTCATCCAGGTCGGTGACGTGAGCCGGCCGGTCCTGGAGCTGCTGGCCGCGTACGCGCCGGAGTACCCCTGCCTGATGCGTGGCCTGGTCGCGCTGCAGCCGCGGGTGGAGCAGGTGTTCGCCTCCGGGCGGATGCGCATCACGCTGGAGATCACCCGCGACAACGGCAGGTTCGTGCCGGGCAGGGACGAGCCGGTGTACGGCGCGAGGAACGGCCCCGACTGCCGGGGCCTGCCGGACCCGCACGTCCCCGCGCCGTCGACCCCGATCAACGACGGGTACGACTACGGTGCCGCCCGGCCCGGACCGTCGAAGCTGCCCGTCGGGCTGATCCCGGGCGCGGTCCCCGCGGCGCCGCTGCCCACCGCCGACGCCGGCACCGCCGAGGAGCGCAAGCTGCTGGAGCCGTTGCTGGGCGCGACGATGGGCGTGCCGCCCGCCGAGGTGCCGGACATCGCGGTGCTGCTGTGGGGCCCGCTGCTGCGCGGAGCGGTGGTGAACGCGCGATGAGCGGTCCGGAGCGCAGCGGAGGGGCCGCTCATCAGGGGCTCAGCTTGAAGTTCGGGAGGCCGGAGCGAAGCGGAGGGCGCATGAACCGGACTGTGCTCGCACCGCTGGTGAAGCTGACCGTCTTCGCGGCCGTGACCGTGCTGCTGACCGCCCTGCTCGCACAGACGCTGGGCGCGTTCTCGACGGGCGGCACCCGCTACCGGGCACGCTTCACCGACGTCACCGGGCTCCTCGTCGGCGACGACGTGCGCATCTCCGGCGTGAAGGTGGGCGAGGTCCGCGACATCAAGGTCGCCGGCAACACCGTCGCGGAGATCGCCTTCACCGTGGCCGACGACATCCCGCTGACGACGAGCGTCCGGGCGAAGATCCGGTACCGCAACCTGGTCGGCCAGCGGTACGTGGCGCTGAGCGAGGGGCCGGGCGACGGCGTGCCGTTGCGGCCGTCCCAGGTCATCCCCGAGTCGCAGACGACCCCGGCGCTGGACCTGACCGTGCTGTTCAACGGCTTCCGGCCGCTGTTCACCGCGCTGACCCCGCAGGCAGTCAACCAGCTCGCCTTCGAGATCATCCAGGTCCTGCAGGGCGAGGGCGGCACGATGGCGAGCCTGCTGCGGCGGACCGCATCGCTGACCAACACGCTCGCCGACCGCGACGCGGTGATCGGCCGGGTCGTCACCAACCTCAACGCGGTACTGTCCACACTGGACGACCACAGCGGCGACCTCGACGTGACGATCAGCCAGCTGCAGCAGTTCGTGTCGGGGCTCGCGGCCGACCGGCTGGCGATCGGCGACGCCCTGGTGAACCTCGGCCAGCTGACCGGGGCGACCGCCTCGCTGCTCGGTGACGCGCGGCCGGCGATCGCCGCCGACGTGAACGCGCTCGGCACGCTGTCGGGCACGCTCAACGACAACGCCGCGGTCATCGACCGGACGCTCGGCGGGCTGCCGCAGCGGTACACCGCATTGACCCGCGTCGCGTCCTACGGCTCGTGGTTCAACTTCTTCCTCTGCGACTTCGACGGCAACGTGAGCGTGGCCGGGGGCGGCGACCTCAACCCCGCCACCTTCAGCTCCCAGGCGGCGCGGTGCCGGCAACCGGGAGGTGGCGCGTGAAACCGTTCCGGGAACGCAATCCGGTCGTGGTCGGCGCGGTCAGCCTGGCCGTCCTGGCGGCGCTGATGCTCGGCGCGTTCCAGCTCGACGCGCTCGCCGCGCTGACCGCTCAGGGTTCGTACCGCGCGGCGTTCCGCGACGCCAGCGGGCTGGTCCCCGGCAACGAGGTCCGCGTCGCCGGGGTCCGCGTCGGCAAGGTCACCGGCGTCGACCTGGCGCAGGGCAGCACCGGACCGTACGTGCGTGTGCGGTTCCGGTTGGAGGACCACGACGTGCGGCTGGGCACCCGCACAGGCGCGACGATCCGGATCAAGACCGTGCTGGGCCAGAAGTACCTGGCGCTCGCGCCCGACGGGCCGGGCCGGCTCGCCGACGACGCCGAGATCCCGCTGGAGCGCACCGCCGGACCGTTCGACGTGGTCCAGGCGGTGACCGGCCTGGCCGACACGCTCGACTCGATCGACACCACCCAGCTGGCGAACGCGTTCACCACGCTGGCGCAGACATTCGCCGACACCCCGGCGAGTGTGCAGCTGTCGCTGGACGGGCTGTCGCGGCTGTCCAAGACGGTCGGCGACCGCGACGCCGAGCTGCGCGAGCTGCTCGCCCGCGCGCACAACGTCACCGGGGTGCTCGCCGCGCGCGACGAGGAGTTCCGCAAGCTCGTCACCGACGGCAACGCGTTGCTGTCCGAGGTCAGCCGCCGCAAGGACGCCATCCACGACCTGCTGGTCGGCACCAACGCGCTCGCGACGCAGCTGTCCGGCCTGATCGCCGACAACCGGCAGCAGCTGGAGCCGGCCCTGCGGCAGCTGCGCGGCGTGGTGGCCACGTTGCAACGCAACCGCGACAACCTCGAGCAGACCATCCAGAGGATGGGGCCGTTCGTCGACGCGTTCGCGAACGTGGTCGGCAACGGCCGCTGGTTCGACTCGTACGTCAGCGGGCTGCTCCAGCCGTACCAGCCGACGACGGGAGGGCGCTGAGATGCACAGGCGTCGTCTCATCGCGGCGGGTGTGGTGCTCGCCGTCGCCGCGGCAGCAGCCGTCGTGTTCCTGGGCGGGCGGCCGCAACGGCGTCTCGTCGCGCATTTCAGCCGCACTGTCGGCATCCACGAGGGCTCGTCGGTCCGGGTGCTCGGGGTGGACATCGGCGAGGTGGTCTCGGTGACTCCCCAGGGTCGCACCGTCCGCGTGGAGATGCGGTACGACGCCGACCGGCGGATCCCGGCCGGCGCCCAGGCGCTGATCATCCCGCCCAGCGTCGTCAGCGACCGGTACGTACAGCTCACCCCCGCGTACAACGGTGGCCCGGCCCTGGGCGACGGCGCCGACGTGCCGGTGGAGCGCACGGCCGCGCCGATGGAGATCGACGACATCTACCGCGCGCTCGACGACTTCAACCGGGCGCTCGGGCCGGGCGGCGCCAACGCCGACGGCGCGCTCAAGGACCTCGTCGCCGCCGGGCGGGCGAATCTCGAGGGCAACGGCGACAACCTGCACGCCACGCTCGACGGGCTCGGCCGCGCACTGTCCACTGTGGCCGACGGGCGGCAGGACCTCTTCGGCACGGTCGTCAACCTCCAGCTGTTCACCACCGCACTCGCTGAGAGCGACCAGCAGGTGCGGGCGTTCAACCAGCAGCTCGCCGCGGTGGCCGGGCAGCTCGCCGGCGAGCGCGACGAGCTGGCCGCCGCCCTGCGCAGCCTCGCGACGGCGCTCGGCGACGTCACCACGTTCATCCGGGAGAACCGCGACGCGCTGAAGTCCGATGTGGACGCCCTGGCCGACGTGACGGGCATCCTGGTACGGCAGCAGAAGGCGATCATCGAGATCCTCGACGTCACCCCGCTGGCCTTGTCGAACCTCAACCTGGCCTACAACGCCACGTCGGGGACGCTCGACACGCGGGACAACGCGCTCGGGCCGTACGACCCGGCGAGCTACGTGTGCTCGGTCATGGTCGACCTCGTGCCGACGGCGCAGATCCCCAAGGAGTGCTTCGCGCTCGCCCAGACCCTCAACGCCCGGGGGCTGCCGCTGACCGACCAGCTGCGCAAGCTTCTCGGGCTGCCGGCCGCCGCGCCGCCCGCCGCGAACGGCGCCGCGGCGCCCGCCCAGCCGGCCGCGCCCGGACTGCCGGCACCACCTGGACTGCCCGAGCTGCCCGGTGTCACGCGGGATCTCACCGTCGGTGGCATCCTGGGAGGCACGCCGTGAAGCGCGCCGGACGGCACCTGGCCGCGGTGCTCGCCGGCACGCTCCTCGTGGGTGGCTGCGGGCTGCCCGACGTCGCCGGGCTCCCGCTGCCGGGCGGGGCGCCCAGCGGCGACGGGTACCACGTGACGGCCGAGTTCGCCGACGTCCTCGACCTGGTGCCGCAGGCCGCGGTAAAGGTCGACGACGTGACCGTCGGCAGCGTGGAGAAGATCTCGCTGTCCGGCTGGACGGCCCGCGTCCGGCTGCGGATCGCCCGGGACGTGCGGCTGCCCGCGAACGCGACCGCGGCCGTGCGCCAGACCAGCCTGCTCGGCGAGAAGTACGTGGCGCTCGACCCGCCGGCGACCGAGCCGCCGCGCGGCCGGTTGACCGACGGCGCGGTCGTGCCGCTGGCCCGGACCCGGCGGGCGGCCGAGGTCGAGGAGGTGCTCGCCGCGCTGGGCATGCTGCTCAACGGCGGCGGCCTGGCGCAGCTCAAGACGATCAACGAGGAACTGGCCAAGGCTCTCGACGGGCGCGAGCCGGAGGCGAAGGACGCGCTGCACCAGCTCGACACCTTCGTCGGCGGCCTGGACCAGCAGAAGGCCGACATCGTGCGCGCGGTCGACTCGCTCGACCGCCTGACCGGGCAGCTGTCCCGGCAGCGGGACGTCATCGGCACGGCGCTGGGCTCCCTCGCCCCGGGCCTGACCGTCCTCGAGGACCAGCGGGAGCAGCTCACCCTCGCGCTGACCGCCCTGGGTGAGCTGGGCCGGGTCGGCACCCAGGTGGTCAACCAGAGCCGCGACGACACGCTGGCGTCCCTGCGCGCGGTCCAGCCGATCCTCGAACAGCTGGTGAAGGCGGGCGACGCGCTGCCGAAGTCCCTGGACTTCATGCTGACGTTCCCCTTCCCGCCCAACATCACCGGCGCGATCGTCGGGGACTTCGTCAACCTCGGCGCGACCGCGGACCTCGACGCCCCGACGATCCTTTCGAACCTGCTCGTCGCGACCGCGCCGGCCGGTCCGGCGCCCGCGGCGACCGGCGGCGCACAACCGGGGAAGTCCAACCCGGGGACGGGTGGGAAGAGCCCGACGAAGCCGCCCGTCACCACGCCGCCGCTGCCCGGCGTGCTGCCGCTGCCGTGCCTGCCGGTCGGCGGGGTACTGCCGCCCGGTTGGCAGCCCCCGTCCGGCTGCGACCTGCCGAAGGGCTGCACCCTGCTGCCGCCCGGCAGCGTCGCACCGCCCGGCAGCCTGCTCCCGCCCGGCGGCATCGTGCCGCCCGGCACCGTCTTCCCGCCCGGAACGGTGCTGCCGCCCGGCACCGCACTGTCGCCCGGCTGCCTGCTGCCACCCGCGACCGGCGCCGTCACCGGGCGGCAGGGCGGGCTGCCCGACGTTCTCGGAGGAGGGCTGCTGCCATGATCCGACGCTCCGCCAAGCTGCAGGTCCTGGCGTTTCTCGCGGTCGGGCTGGTCGGCGTCGTCCATGTCGGCGTCACGTACGTCGGGCTCGGCGACCGGCTCCTCGGCCGCGGGTACGTCGTCCACGCCGACTTCGCCGAGGCGGGCGGCCTCTTCGCCAGCGCGCCGGTCACCTACCGCGGTGTGCCGGTCGGCCGGGTCGAGGCCGTCACGCTGCACGACGGCGGCGCCCGGGCACGGCTGCGGCTGGACGACGGCGTCCGGGTCGCGAGCGACACCCGGGCCGTCGTCGGACAGCGCTCCGCCGTCGGCGAGCAGTTCCTGGACCTGCGCCCGGACACCGACGCCGGCCCGTACCTCCGGGACGGCTCGGTCATCCCGCGCAGCCGCACCGGCGTCCCACTGGCCCCCGAGACGCTGCTGGCCAACCTCGACGCGCTCGTGCGCTCCGTCGACCCGGCCGCCCTGTCCGTCGTCATCGACGAGCTCGGCACCGCCTTCGAGGGCAACGAGCAGGCGCTGCGCCGCATCCTCGACGCCGGCGACCTGATCCTGCGGGAGGCGTCGGCGAACCTGCCGCAGACGCTCACCCTGCTGCGCGACGGCCGCACCGTGCTCACCACCCAGGAGGAGTCCTCGGCGGCGATCCGGCAATGGGCGAGCGGACTGGCGCAGATCGCCGCGACACTGCGCTCGTCCGACCCCGACCTGCGGCGGCTCATCACCGGCGCGCCACCCGCCGCCCGAGAACTCGTGACGCTGCTGGACGCGCTCGACCCCACGATCGGCACGCTGCTGGGCAACCTCGTGTCGGTCAACGGCGTCGCGGCGCGCCGCCTGCCCGGCATCGAGCAGATCCTCGTCGTGTACCCGATGGCGGTCGCCGGCGGCTTCACCGTCACGCCCGGGGACGGCACCGCCCACCTCGGTCTGGTGCTCAACGTCGACGACCCGCCGCCCTGCAAATACGGGCAGGGCACCCGCTGCGGCGCCGCCGACCAGGCCCAGGGCTCGAGCGTCCGGGGCACGAACAACGTACCGCGCCCGGGCGGCAGCGACCCGCCACCGCCCGGCCCGTCGGACGAGACCGGCGGGTACGACCCGGCGTCCGGGGTGGCGTTGGGCACGGACGGCCACCCGCTGCTGTTCGGCACGACCGGCGGGCAGTACGGACTCGCCGGGGACCAGTCCTGGAAACAGCTCCTGCTCGCCGGGCTCGCCCCGTAGCGCACCTTCGGATGGAGGCAGTTGTGTCCGCACCTGAGCACCGAACGCTGAAGCTCGTGCAGGGCGGCGCGGCCGGGACCGAGCTCCCGCCGCGCAGTGTCCGGCGCCGCACGGCCACCCGCCGCACGCGGCGGCAGCGTGACCCGATCACCGCGGTCCTGCGACAGCTCGGCGAGGAGCCCGTCCTGCCCGACGACGCCCCGACCCCACCGGACGCGACCGAGTCCACGACCGAGGCCACGACCGAGTCCACGACGGAGCAGAAGCGCGCGCCGGAACCGGGTAAGCGGGTCAGGCCGCGACCGCACCGCCGCACGGTGCAGCGTCGCGAGCCGGCCCCGCGCAGCCGGCTCCGGTTCTCCCGGCCCGCGCTCAGCACCGTCGTCCTGGTGGTCGTCATGTGCGTGGCCCTCACCGGGGCGGGCGTCTTCGGCAGCCGCTGGTACGGCGACCGGATGCTCGACCGCGCCCACCAGCAGGCACTCGCCGCGGCGAAACAGACGACCGTCAACTTCGTCTCGGTCAGCGCCGCCAGCGTCGACCGCGACCTGCAGCGGATCGTCGCCGGCGCCACCGGCGACTTCCGCGACGAGTTCACCCGCGGTCAGACGCAGGTGCGGGCCGCGATCGTGGAGAACAACGTCGAGTCGCGCGGGACGGTGCTGCGCGCAGCACTGGTCTCCGGCGACCGCAGCGCGGCCGTCGTGCTGGTCGCCGTCGACGCGACCGTCCGCAACGCCAAGTCGCCGGAAGGGCGTGCCTCGCACTTCCGCATCCAGATCGACGTCGCCCACGACCGCGGATCTGGCCGCTGGCTCGTGTCCCGGCTGCAGTTCGTCGGCTGAAGCAGGAGGTCCGTCATGCCGAGGTTTCCGAAGGGGTACCGCAAGGGCGTCGTCGCGCTCGCCCTTGTCATCGCGCTGGGTCTGGGTTTCGCCGGCGCGGGCTGGTACGAGCACCAGCAGGCGCACCAGCGGGACGTGGCGGCCCGCCAGTCGCTCACCGCCGCAACCGCCGCCGCGCAGGCGATCTTCTCGTACGACTACCGCAGCTTCGACACCAGCGTCGCGAATGCGCGGACGTTTGTGACCGGCCAATTCGCCGACGAGTACGGCCGGACGACCGCCGCACTCAAACCCAACGCGGTGTCGGAACAGGCAATCGTCCGCGCGGCCGTGTCCGCCTCCGGCGTCGTCAGCGCCGGCCCGGAACGCGTCGAGTTGTTGCTCTACCTCAACCAGTACCGTCGCAACACGAACATCACGGGTGAGAAGGTCGACCAGAACCGCGTGGTGCTCACCATGGTGCCCGTCGACGGGGCATGGAAGGTCTCGAACGCCGTCGCCATCTGAGCGTCCGGCCTACCGCCGGGCCGGTCCCCGTGCGGGCGTGCCGTTCGCCGGCCTGCCGGCGATCGCCATGAACTGTGATTGAGCGGGCACTATGCGAATGCCGGCTGTCGTGGCGTCGAGCGATCGACACCTGACTCGGATGCTTGCACCCCCTTTTACTTAAGTGTCCACTGTGGATGATCGCGACACATCCTGAGCGGTGAGCCTTGGCGGGCGAGCCTGCGCGACCGTCAGAGCCGATGCTGTCGAGGTGGCCGAATGCCTCGGTAGCGCCGACTTGGACTCTCGTCCGGGCCGGCTGCCGGTCAATCCTCCGATCGGCCCTTGTATCGAAATACACGACGCCTTATATTTACGCGCGCTGATGCCTGGCTGTGGGCCTCGGCTGCGGGGGAGGGCGCCATGTCAACGTCAGGTGCGGTTCGGCGATTCATCGTTTCTGCAGCGTCCGGCCTGCTGATCGGCGGGCTGTTCGTTGCTTTACCCGCTCGTGCGGCGCCTTCGGGTGCGGAGGTGCCGGTGCAGCCGTCGGCCAAGGTGTCGCCGCAGGCGGTGAAGGCGAAGACGGTGTCGCCGACAGACACTGCCCCGGCATGGAAGCCGGGGGCGGTGCAGTGGCCCGCGGCGGGATCGTCCGTGGTGGACATCTCCGCGCCGCCGACCGGCCGGCGGGCGCAGGCTGGGAGTTCTCCGGTGTGGGCCGGTCGACCGACGCAGGCCAGGACCGCGGATGCCGGCCCGTCCCGGTTGCAGGTCGAGGTGTTCGACCGAGCGGCCGCGACGGCAGTCGGTGTGTCAGGTGTCCTGATGCGAGCATCCTGGGCGGATGACCCCTCAGCGGTGGGTGCAGCTTCGGTGGAGGTGGACTATTCCGGGTTCCGGGATGCGTTCGGTGCCGACTGGTCCTCCCGGCTGACGTTGGTGCAGTTTCCCGCGTGCGCGGTGAGCACCCCCGGCCTGGACGCGTGCCGTCAGACGACCGTGCTGCAAACCAGGAACGACAAGGCGGCCGGCCGGCTGACGGCGGATGTCGCGGTCGGAGCGAAGGTCGCGTCGAAGGCCGATCTGGCCGAGGGGTCACGGTCAGGGGCTGCGGTGGCGTCGGCGCCGACGGTGCTGGCGGTGACAGCGTTGTCGTCGTCAGCGGACGGACCGGACTATTCGCACACGCCGTTGACGGCCTCGGCGTCGTGGCAGGCCGGGAAACAGTCCGGTGACTTCTCCTGGAACTATCCGCTGACGGCGCCCCCGGCGTTGGGCGGTGCGGTCCCGCAGGTCGAGCTGGGGTATTCGTCGAGCGCCGTAGACGGCCGGACGAACGCGAGCGGTGCGCAGACGTCGTGGGTGGGTGAGGGCTGGGGTTACGAACCCGGCTATATCGAGCGGTCGTTCCGTTCGTGCAAGGACGACTACAACAACCGTATCGACGTGTCGCCAGGGTGGACAGGGTACGGGCGGACGTTGCCGGTCCTGGACTACGACGGTGACGGCAAGGTCGATGCGTTGGCGGTGGCCGGGTCGGACATGTGGTTCTGGCGCAACACTTCACGTCCGGGTGCGGCGACTGTGGCAGCGCAGTTCGTCAGCAGCGGCTGGAGTTCGGTCGACTCGTTCATGGCCGGGGATTTCGACGCCGACGGCAAGGTGGATCTGGTCGGTCGGGCTGGTGGCAGTCTGTACATCTGGCGGGGGACGAGCACGCCGGGGACGTTCTCGACGGCGGCGCCGGTGGTGTGGTCGGGTTGGTCGGGGTACAGCACGTTCCTGCCGATGGCGGACTACGACAACGACGGCAAGGTCGACATTCTGGCGGTCAACTCGTCGGGGCAGATGTGGTTCCACAAGAACACGTCGACGCCGGGAAGCTTCTCGGTGTCGTCGTCGCTGCTGAGTGCCGGGTGGGGGTCCGTCAACTCGTTCATGGAGGGCGACTTCGACGGCAACGGCAAGCGTGACATTCTCGGCCGGTCCGGGGACTCGTTGTATCTGTGGCCCGGCAACGGCGCGGCGGGCACGCTGAGCCTCGGGGCGGCGACGGTCTGGGGGACGGGCTGGGCGATCTGGGGCACGTTCCTGCCGTTGAAGGACTACGACGGTGACAGCAAGCCGGACATCATGACGGTCTACGGCTCCGACATGTACTTCCACAAGAACACCTCGACGCCCGGTGCGCCGTCGAAGGCGGCGAGCCTGTTCAACAGCAACGTCTGGTATTCGGTGTCGCTGCTCATGGCCGGGGATTTCGACGGTGACGGTCGCACCGACATCCTGGGTCGTGAGGGTGACACCTTGCGGGCGTGGCTGAACATGAGCCGCACCGATGCGTACTACGCGCCGTTCTACCAGAATGCGACGTCGGACTCGTGCTGGCGGTCGCAGAACGCGACGGTGGTGTTCGGTGGCCGCTCCGGTGACCTGGTCCTGGACGACGCGACCGGCAAGTGGCGGCTGGCCAGCGATGACGGGTCGAAGTTCGAGCTGCTGACCGGGGCGACCAACGGCGACGACAACGGGGAGCACTGGAAGCTGACCGCGACGGACGGCACCCAGTACTACTTCGGCCTGAACCGCATCCCGGGCTGGGCGACGGGAGACTCGGAGACGAACTCCGCGCTGCGCGTCCCGGTGTTCGCCAACCGTGGCGACGAGCCGTGCTTCAACTCCGGTTCGTTCGGCGCGTCGTGGTGCTACCAGACGTGGCGGTGGAGTCTTGACTATGTCGAGGACCGGCACGGCAACACGCAGTCGTACTGGTACACGAGGGAGGAGAACGTCACCGGACTGTTCGGCAACCCCGGTGCGACGGCGGCGTATGACCGTGGGTCGTACCTGAACCGGATCGACTACGGCACGCGGAAAAACCAGTCGCTGTCGACGCCGGCGCCGATGCAGATCGTGTTCTCGGTCGGGGACCGGTGTCTGGCGTCGTGCTGGTCGGGTTCGAACCCGGTGACGGCGAACTGGCCGGACACCCCGTGGGACCTCAAGTGCTCCGCGGTGCCGTGCAACAACAACGTCTCGCCGTCGTTCTGGACCACGAAGCGCCTGACCGGCGTCACCACCCAGGTCAGGGGCAGTTCTGGCTACCGTGTCGCTGACGAGTGGGCATTCACGCACCAGTATCCGCCGACGAACGACGGGACCAGTCCGTCGCTGTGGCTGGCCAGTATCACGCAGACCGGCAGGGTCGGCGGCAGCAAGGCGCTGCCGGAGATCACGTTCGGCGGCACCCCGTACGCCAACCGGATGGACTTCAACGTCGGTGCGGGTGTGCCGCCGACGAACAAGTACCGGGTGACCCGGGTCAGCAACGGCACCGGCGGCGAGATCGGTGTGACCTACGAGGGGACCGACTGCTCGATCTCCGCACCGCCGGACCCGGACAACAACGACAAGCGCTGCTTCCCGCAGTACTACACGCCGCCGCTGGCCCAGCCGGGCTGGTCGTGGTGGAACAAGTACCGCGTGTCGAAGGTCCTGGAGAAGGACCTCGTCGGCGGTAACGCGGACGTCGAGTACAACTACGCCTACAGCACCGCAGGCTCCTCGACGCCGGTGCTGTGGCACCACAACGACAGCGTATGGAGCACGGCGGTCTCCATGCGGAACTGGTCGACCTGGCGCGGCTTCTCGACCGTCAAGGTGACCACTGGTCCTTCGACGGCACCACGTGGCTATGTCGAATACCTGTACATGCGCGGCATGCACCTGGACCGCACCGACAACGGCTCCTACACCCGCACCGCCACCATCACCGCGTCCGAGGGTTCGGTGCTCAACGACGACAACCGGCTCGCCGGGTTCCTCCGCGAGGAACGCCACTACGACGGGCCCGCCGTCGGGGCGCAGCTGCTGTCGGCCACACTGAACGACCCGTGGCAGCAGCAGACCGCCACCCGGACGATGACGCCCGCCTACGCTGCACCGCATGTGCAGAACGCCTCGTATCTGCGGACCTCCCGCGTCCAGAGCCGCACCTGGATCGCTGCGACGTCCAGCTGGCGGCGCACCGACACGCAGACCGCCTTCGACACCACCTATGCCCAGCCGACCAGTGTGCAGGATCTGGGTGACACCAGCCTCACGACCGACAACGTGTGCACGTCGACCACATATGCCCGGAACACCACAGCCTGGCTGATCGACTTCCCGGCGCAGGTCCTCACCACCGACTGCACCGCCAGCCCCGGGCCGGCGAACCACCTGGCCGGCAGCCAGACCCTGTATGACGGCAACACCACCGCCGGCACGATCGGCACCCGCGGCCTGACCACGAAGACCCTCGCACTGGACTCGTTCACCGGATCCACACCCGTGTGGAAACAGACCGGCCGGTCCGAGTACGACGACAACGGCCGCCCGCAGGACAGCTTCGACGCGGCGGACAACAAGACGACGATCCGGTTCACCCCGGAGTACGGTGCGGCGGTCACGTCCGCGACCAAGACCGTCTACCCGCTCATGCACGTCTCCACCGAGACGTTCGACGGCGTTCGCAACCAGCCGCTGACCACCACCGATGCCAACAACAAGGTCGTCACGCTCAACTACGATCCGTTGGGGCGGCTGACCAAGGTCTGGGTGCCGGGCCGGGCGACGAACCTGCCACCGAACATCGAGTACGTCTACAACGTGCGGACCACGCCGGCGAGCTCGGTCCAGACGAAGAAGCTCGGCCCCAACGGCAACATCATCAGCAGCTACGAGTTCTACGACGGGATGCTGCGGCCACGGCAGACGCAGTCGCCGGCTCCGACCGCCAACGGGGGCCGTGTCATCAGCGACACCCGGTATGACGGCAGAGGCGCTGTCGCGAAGTCCTCGGTCGCCTACGACAGCACCAGCGCACCCGCCGACGGCGTCAAAGCCGTCGAGGACAACACAGTGCTGAACCTGCACCAGCACAGCTACGACACCTCGGGCCGGCGGACGGTCGACGCTCTGTACGGCGCGGGAGCGGTGAACCCGACGTTCAAGTGGCAGACGACGACCGCATACGACGGTGACCGCACGACGGTCCTGCCGCCTGCCGGTGGCTTTGCCACCACGTCGTTCCTGGACGTGCGCGGCAAGGCCACGGAGCTGCGGCAGTACCTGGGTGCCACGGCCACCGGCACGTACCACACCACCACGTTCACCAATGACCGGCTCGGCCGGCTGACCCAGGTGCAGGACCAGTCGAACAACACCTGGTCGACGCGGTACAACCTGCGCGGCTGGGTGGACCAGAGCACCGACCCGGACCGGGGCACGAGCAACACCGTCGAGTTCGACCCGGACGGCCGTCCGGTCACCACGACCGATGCGCGTGGGATCAGCCTCACCACCACGTATGACACTCTCGGCCGGACGACCGCCGTGTATGACGGTATCGGCGCGAGCGGGTTCAAGCGGGCCTCGTGGGTGTACGACTCGGTGGCCAAGGGTCAGCTGACGTCGTCCACCCGCTACGTGGGCACGGACAGCTTCACCAGCACCGTCACCGGCTACGACGACGGCTACCGCCCGCTGGGCACCACGACCGTGATTCCGTCGAGCACCAGCATGCCGTGGCTGCCGAACGGCTCCTACACCACATCGATGACCTACAAGGTCGACGGGTCCGCGGACACGGTGACGTACCCGCTCGCGGGCGGTCTGCCTCAGGAGACGGTGACCAGCACCTATGACGATGCCGGCAACGCGCTCACCCGGACCGGCCTCGAGACCTATGTCGCCGCCACGACCTATCACGCGGCCGGTGGCCGGTATCAGCAGCTGCTCGGCTCGGGCAGCAAGCGTGTCCGGCTGACCACCAGCATCGACGACACGACCGGCCGGCTGACCAGTGCCAAGACCGAGACCGAGAACAACGCCAATCCGAACACCTGGGTCGAGCGGCTCACCGAGGGCTACGGCTACGACGCCACCGGCAACGTCACGAACATCACCGAGACCCTCGCCGGGTCGGTCGTGTCGAACCAGTGCTTCGTCTACGACGCGCTGCGGGAACTGACGGAGGCGTGGACGACGACGGCGGCCGCCTGCCAGCCGAGCCCGTCAGCGGGGGTCATCGGCGGGCCGGACAGCTACTGGACCAGCTACCGGTATGCCACCGGCACCGCCAACTACAACAGCGGCAACCGTACCCAGGAGATTCGCCACGCGATCGGCGGCGGCACCGACACCACCCGCACCTACACGTACCCCGGCACCGGCAAGCGGCACACGCTCACCAACGTCGTCGCCACCGGTGGGACGACGGGCACCGACAGCTACACCTACGACAATGCGGGCAACACGCTGACCCGAAACATCGCCGGCAAGCCCGGTCAGACCCTGACCTGGGACAACGAGGGCCGCCTCGCCACTGTCACCGACTCCGCGGGTGCCAGTAGCTACATCTACGACACCGGCGGCACCCGGCTCGTCGGGAAGGATCCTGCCGGCGCGACGGTGTACCTGCCCGGCTACGAACTGCGCAAGGTCGGCAGCACGGTCACGGCCACGCGGTACTACGGGGTTGCCAGCCGCACCCCGGCCGGCCTGACCTGGCTCGCCGCCGACCATCACAACACCGGGCAACTCGCCGTCAACGCGGTCACCCAGGCGGTCACCCGCCGTAAGACCGACCCCTTCGGCAACGTCCGCGGCGCGGACCCGACCTGGCCGAACACCCGCGGGTTCGTCGACGGCACCCGCGACACCACCGGGCTCACCCACCTCGGCGCCCGCGAATACGAACCCGCGACCGGCCGCTTCATCTCCGACGACAAGGTCGCCGATCCGAGCGACCCGCAACAGCTCAGCGGCTATGCGTATGCCGCCAACAACCCGGTCACGTCGAGCGATGCCACGGGCCTGAGGACGTGCAGCGGCGAGGACGACTGCGGGAACGACGAGACGCGCGGCAACCCGGGGTACGGCAACGGGACCACCGAGAAGAGCTCCGCGAAGGACAAGAACGGCAAGACCTACTACCGGCCGCGGGCCGCCCCGAAGCCGAAGTTCGAGGACCTGTGTGCCCAGGCCAGGAAGGGCTCGTGCAACCCGGATCTCCTGGCGAAGACCAAGGACGTCATCCGGATCGCGGCCGAGGTCGGCGTCGATGCCGCCTATCTGCTGGCGTTGTTGATGCAGGAGGCCTCGTCGTTCTACGAGAACAGCTTCGGGGGGATCTCCGGCTCGCGACAAATGTGGACGGCTCAGGCCAACCCTTGGACGACGACCACCACACTGGTGGCGGCTGGGTTCCCGGCGTTCTCGCTTGCGCTCGCGGGGGCATTTGGCGGTGTCGGCCTGCACAAGGGCTGGTTCGGCGGCCGCGGCGCGTCGATCGGGTTCGCGAACGTCACCAAGGAGGTGTTCAATGCGGTGGCCGAAAGTTCGGATCAGCTTGCCGGTCGTTCGTATGAAGAAATGATCTACGACGACGAGCTGTCGATCACCGTCCTCGCCGTTCGGCTCAAAGGTAACGTCACGAATTACAATGGGATGGCCGAGGCCGGCGGGACGGGATTGACGGCGTATGATCTGGCTGGGATGTCCCACATGCACGGTGAGCCCAAGGTAAGAGGTGCGCTGACCAAGCCCGAAGAGCGGCAAAACCTTCCGGGCCTTGCCAATTATGCGCAGGACGTTCGGAACAATCTTCCGCTGGCGATGTACATGGTCTGTACGCAGACGGGTGGTAGCAACTGTTGAGCGCACCTGAGCCGGTCGAGGGCGGTGTGAGGTCCCGCCGGAACGGTCGCTTTGCCGCGGTCCTGGCAGTGGCGCTCGGCGTGATGTTGGTCGGCGCGGTCGGGGTCTGGTGGTATGTGCGGTCGGAGTCACCGCCCTGCATCGCCGGGCTCCGCGTCGACGGCTTCGAGGAGACCTACCGCTGGTATGACGGCGTCGAGGACGTGTCGAGGACGTACTGGGTCGGGCCGGCCGGCGTCGACCCGATCCAGGCGTTCCACCTGCACCAGGTGAAGTTGCGGGATTCGCCGCAACTGGGCAGCTACGGTGCTTACGACGCAGTCGCCAGCGGATACCAGCCCGAAGGGGCGACACCGTCCGCGTCGGTGGTCGTCTACCGGCTGGGAAAGGCCGCCGAGCTCCGCGACGATGCGCTCAAGCTCGTGTTCAAGCGCGCTGATCTATCGGATGCGCAGCGTGCCACGGTGCAGAACGGCACGGCGACGATCCTCCTCGTAGAGGTGCTGTGCGCTTAGTGGATACCTCCTTGTTCCATGAGCCTTTGATCTCGATGACGACGGCTACGCGGTCGACTGGCCCGGGCCCATGGCTGGTCTGCGACCTCGACCTCGCTGGCGCGGCGTAGCATTGCGGCGACGATCGCGGCGCGTACGGCGGGTGAGTCGACGAGTGGGCTGTGCGGTACGAGGCTCTCTGGGCCTGCGTCTGCGAGCCACTGCGTCTCTGCACCGATCATGCCGGCCAGCCAGCCTGCTGTCTCACGCAACGCAACTGGAATGGCGTGGCCGACGCGGCCGACCGGCATGAGGAACAGCCGCCGCAGTTGCGCCTGCGGTACACGGCGTCGGACGAGGTAAGAGGCGGCGAGATAGGCCGCGAATGATGCGTGGCGAAACGCCAGCCGGTTCATCCCTCGCCCGGTGAACAGCCCGGTCGCCGGCGTTGCGGCGACAAGCCTGGGGGTGACGTGGAACGGCCCGCCAGGAAGAGCCGCAGAGTCCGGGCGCTCAGTGCCTGGGCCTTGTCGGCAAGCCAGTGATCGACGTCCTGAGCGCTCAGCTCGCGGAGCTTGCGCGCGCCGAGAGCGGCAATGATGTGCAGCTCGGCGAGATTCGTGTAGTTGGCTCGTGTTGACTGACGTGTCGACGCTCGGAAGGCCGTAGGCCAGGAAGTCTTGCACCGCGTCCGCGACGGTGAAGCCGTGCGGCGCGATCGCCAGACCGTCCTCATGGTCCCTCATCACCTCCTTGAGCTTCAGCCGCGCCTCGGTCTTGGCGTTCCCAGCAGGGCCGGTCGCCGAGCTCCATGCAGGTGACGCCCACACCTTCAAGGTCCTGCCCCGCCGGGCCCTAAGCCTCGATCCACCGCTGATCTTGCTGTCGGTGGCTTGTGATGGCTGTTGATTGATGGTGGCTGATGGGCGGGTTGGTGGGCGTGGTTGTACTGCCGGGCGTGCCGGCCTGCTCCGGTGGTGGTCGGGCCCGGATGGGCGATCGTTCGGGTCAGGCCGTTGCGGGTGGTCCGTGGATGCGGTCGAAGAGTGTCTGCCAGGTTTGCTGCCAGGGCCAGTGGGCGGGGAGGTGCAGCACGACGCGTCTGGCGCGGTGAGCGATCCGGGCCGGGATGTTGATCAGTTGCCGGCGGATGGTGGCGGTTCGGGCGGTGCTGTAGCGAGGGCTGGTGAGGCAGCCGGCAGCGCGTAGCAGGTTGTGGGCCATCGCGGTGAGGGTGAGCCAGGCGGCGTTGGCGGCGAACCGCCCGGAGGGTAGGTGGGCGAGGGGTCCGTCGATGATGTCGGCGAAGACCTGTTCGACGATGGCGTGTCCGCGGTGGGTGAGGTCGGCGTCCACTGTGGACTCATGGGTGTCGGTGAGGAAGACGTGGTGCCGCCAGAGCTGAAACAGTTCCTCCTGGCCTTCCGGGGCGGGGTTGCGTTCCTTGACGCGGCGCACGACGAGCCGGGCGGTGACCTTGTGACTGTTGGACTCGAACGCGGTGTATCCGGTTTCGGCGACCTGCGCGTCGGAGATCCATTCGCCGGTGTCCGGGTCCTGGACAGCGCGCGGGTAGCGGACCGAGGTCCAGGCGGTCTCGTCGATGGCGGCGACCGCTGCGCGGATCTTCGGGTTGGTCTGCAGGGTCACCGAGTAGTTCACCCCGGCTTTGCGGCAGGCCGACACCACGGCGCCGGAACCGAACGCGGAGTCGGCGCGGACCAGGACCCGGCCGGTCGCGCCGCACGCCCTGGCGGTGCGGATCGCCTGCGTGATGAGCGACGCCGCGCCACGGGAGGATCCCGCGCTGCCGCCGCGTAGCCGGGTCGCGGCGATCGCCGGCGCTGACAGCGGGGTGCTGATCGTGGCGAGCAGCGGTGACAGGCCACGCAGCTTGATGTTGTATCCGCCGACCTTGGCGTGCCCGAACGACGCGCCCTGCTTGGCGTGGCCGTAGACCCTGCGCAGCAGCGAGTCCACATCCACATACGTTTGCGTCGCCGCGTCCGGCAGCAACGGCGTTGCTGCCGCGAGGGCGGTCAGCAGATCCCGGCTGGCGGCTTCCAGCTGCAGGGCGTGACCCCAGGTGAAGAACCGCAGGAACGACCCCAACGTCGACGGCGCGTACACACCGGTGAACAGCCTGCCCATCCCGCCGTGCCGCAACACGTCGAGGTCATCGATGCTGTCCGCGCCCACGCACATCCCAGCCACGACTGCGGCGGCCTTCCCGCCCGGGTTCGACCCGGTCGACATGTCCGGCCGCACCCGGCCCTCGACCAGCCCGGCCAGACCGACCCGCTCCGCCAACCCCAACACCGGGACCAACCCAGCACACGACACCAGATTCGCCTCATCGAACACCGCGCCCACCGCACGGCCAGCATGCAACAATCGCACCTACGAGATGCCCTCTCGAGCAGGATGACGGAAGCCTAGAGAACTCCCATCATCCCAGTTCAGGTGTGCCACGAACGTTGATGGAGGTCCTATGTGGACAGTGCCTCCAGAGGCGGTGCTGCGTGGAAGATGAGGGTTTGGCCCCTCGGAGCCGCCCTGTGGGGGGAGGCTCCAAGCCGCCACCTGCTGCGTTGGCTGAAGACCGTCGTGGTGAGCGAGGTGGAAAAGGCGCTGTTCAAGCGTCAGGCAGGGATCGGGAAGGCGTTGCGTCACAGCCTGTGAAGTGTCGAAAGGGAAATGGTTGACATCGAAACCGGGGCATCTGAACTGCTTCGGGATGAGTCTGGCGGTTACCCACTTACTGGCCAGGCGGTGTCCGGCATATAGGCGGCGTGAGCTCGATCTGCGGCTTTCACGTGGAACGTGGGAAGGCGAAGCCGATACGGCTGTCCGGGGTTGACCGGGCGGCGAGAGGGAGCGTTCCAGACCGGTAGCTCCGGGAGGAACTGAGTACCGATGCGGCAACGCCGGCGGACTGGCCCGTAGTAGTGGAGAAGCTCCTGCTTGACGCGGTGGGGGTGGAGCGAAGGGGCCAGGTCATCCGTGGTTCGAAGATTCGATCAACCAGGCCCGGTCCGGGTCGGGGAGGAGTCGGGTGGCCGAGCAGAAATCACCAGGCAAGCCGTTCGAGATCTCGAAGATGGAGGTCTGGCGGGCGTGGGAGAAGGTCAGGGACAACAAGGGTGCCGCTGGGATCGACCGGCAGTCGGTCGGCGATTTTGAACAGGATGTTCACAACAACCTGTACAAGATCTGGAATCGGATGTCGTCGGGGAGCTACTTTCCCCCACCGGTCAAAGCGGTGGAGATCCCCAAGGTCGGGGGTACCAGAACGCTGGGGGTGCCTTCGGTCGGGGACCGGGTGGCGCAGACCGTGGTCGCGGCGAGGCTGGAAGCTCGGATGGAACAGATCTTCCATCCGGACTCCTACGGCTATCGTCCCGGCCGGTCGGCGCTGCAAGCAGTCGCGCGGACCAAGGAACGCTGCTGGCGGATGGACTGGGTGGTGGACATGGACATCGCCAAGTTCTTCGACAGCGTCTCGTGGGACCTCATGGTCAAAGCCGTGGAGGCCAACACCGACCAGCCGTGGATCATTCTGTATGTGAAGCGGTGGCTGGCCGCGCCGATGGTCACCGCGGACGGGACCGTGATCCACCGGGAGCGGGGTACCCCGCAGGGGTCGTTATGTTCAGCTGAACATAATGAACCTTATGAACAGTGCTGGGTTATGCGCAGCGTCGGCCTGTCGGTCCTGGTCAGGGCGGAGCTGGGGGTCGAGCGCTGCGCATAACGCGTGGGTGTTCGGGTCAGAGGTTGGTGAGCCAGTCGAGCAGTCCGGGGTCTTGGTTCCATTCGGACAGGTCGTCGGAGGTTGTGTCGGTGTAGGCGGCTTCGAGGGCTTTGCGTTTCGCTTCGGTCGAGGCGCGGGCGTAGATCTCGGTGGTGGACAGGTCGATGTGTCCGAGGATGTCGCGGATGTAGGGCAGGGGGACGCCTGCTTCGTAGAGGTGCATGGCCTTGCTGTGGCGCAGGGTGTGCGGGCTGACGTCGGCGCCGGCGAGTTGCGGGTTGTCTGTCCTGGCCAGGTATTTGCTGATGACCCAGGCGATGCCGCCACGGCTGAGCTTGCTGCGGTGCTGGTTGAAGAACACCGGGTGGTCGTCGTGGCCGGGTCGGTCCAGGCGATGTTCGGCCAGGTAGGCGGCCAGGATCGCTGTCGTGTTGCCTATCAGGGGGACGTGGCGTGTCTTGCGGCCTTTCCCGGTCAGGGCGGCCATGGCGGGGGGTTCGAGACGGATGTCGCGGACGGTGAGGTCGGCGATTTCCTGGACCCTGGCGGCGGTGTCGTAGAGCGTGGCGAGCAGGGTCGCGTCGCGTCGGCCGCGGTGGGTGGACCGGTCGGGTTGAGCGAGCAGCAGACGGGTCTGCCCGACGGTCAGGTGGTTGACGCCCGGGCGGGCCTGCTTCTTGGTGGGGATGGCGAGGATGTCTTGGTAGCAGGCCATCCGGGCTGGGT
>NZ_JBNJMZ010000005.1:0-39001 GCF_050936335.1 Dactylosporangium sp. CA-152071
CCCCTTCATGGGAGATCACGAAGTCCATGCCGTCGGCGAGGGGAAGAACGGCATCAACGACCCAGCCGACGGAGTGCCAGAGGCGGCCGCCGTCGCGGGTCTCCAGCTCCCACCCGTCTGGGCCTCGCCTCAGGCGGTAGCGCAGGAAGTCAACGAACATCGCGGGTCGCGGGTCCGGGGACCACGACTCGATGACGGTGATCCCGCCGTCATGGGTGTGCCCGGGCGTCCAGTTGCCCGCCGCCGGCCCCAATCGGCTGTCGCTGCCACGGGTGTACCCGGATCGGGCCTCGGCCTGCAGGGTAGTCAATGGCGGCTGGGTAAGCCGGGCGGCGGTGGCAAACGGCATCGGGACCGCGATCCGCTGGAAGAGCGCGCCGGAGTTGCGCTGGGGGTTGGTGACCGTGCGCAGGTACGTCCAGCCGCGGCGACGGTAGTAGTCGTGCAGCTGCTCGTTGGCCTTCCAGGCGTCCAGGCGCAGGTAGGTGCAGCCACGGCGATACGCGAACTCGCCCGCCCATTCGGTGAGCAGCGCGCCGAGCTCGGCGCCGGCGCGGTCGGTGCGTACTGCGAGTTTCGAGAGGTAGGCGGCCGGTTCGGCGCATTCCTGCGGCGTCCAGAAGTCGGAGTCGCCGCGCAGCTCGACAGTCACGGTGCCGATGGGCTCGTCACCGTCGAGCAGGAGCCAAACCTGGTCGTTGTTGAGCGTGGCAGGGATCTTGTCGTGCCACTGCTCCCAGGTGGACCACTGGTCGGACCCCTTGGCGCGTAGCCAGGCGATGCGCTGCGTGAGCAGCTGCATCACCGTTTCGAGGTCTTGGTGGCCAGCCTGGCGCACAGCCAGGGACGAGGTCATCGGGTCCACTTCCGCTCGAAGGTCCGGTCGAACACGATGCGGTGCAGATCGCCCGGCAGCACGTTGACTGTGCAGCGCACAGGACGATCGTCCGCGGTGTAGCCAGTCACGTAGTGCAGTGCGACAGGGGTTCCCCGGGACAGGTCAAGCCTGTGGATCTGTTCGGGGGTCGGCATCCGGACGAAGATCTCATCAACGGCCCTGACCTGCGGATACCCGAGGTCCGCCAGAAGCTGATTCGTACCGATCGGCACGTCGGCCGGCGACATGATCGGAGTGTCCTTGACGATGTCGAGCGGGTGGTGGCTGTCGTTGATGTTGACCGGCTGACCGTTGATGAGGCGCACCCTGCGACGCGCGACGACCAGGGCGCCCTCTTCGACCTGCAGGCGCGAGGCGATGTCCGGGGTTGCCTTGACCAGCGCAACGTCGATGGTCTGGCTTGGTTCGCGGCCCTCAGCGCTGACCTGGTTGACAAATGTGTCCATCTCGGGCCGAGCAGCGGGTCGGGACTCCTCCTGCGGCCGGTAGTCCATCTGCTCGCGCTTCCGGACGAAGTGACCGAGAGGGCGCCGGCCGACCACAAGGCCTTCCCGCACCAGCTCCATCAGGCCGTTTCGGGCTGTCTGCCTGGCTACGCCCCAACGTTCTGCGAGCTCATGCTCGGTCGGCAGCTGAGCGTCAGGCGGTAGGTCGCCAGAGACGATCTGCGCACGGAGCTCCGCTGCGATGCGCAGGTACGCCGGTGTGTTGCTCGCTCTGGGCCCGTCCACGCCTTGAGTTCTACCGCCTTGATCGCGTCTTTGTCTAGCCAATGAGTCAATACCCCTTGACGGCGGTCACAGAGAGGCGCAACATCGATACAAGCTCATTGTCTAGTGAATGTGGCACACCACATGAACGGACAAAGCGTGGAGGTCTCGGTGGGATTGCCGCCCACCGAGACCTCCCTTACCCGGGTCGCCACCAGCAAAGGAGAAACGACCCATGCTCAGTGTCCTACCTGTTGAGCGCAGAGAGCCGGGCGACCCGCCTGCGGCTCTCGAATTCGACGAGGCAGCGCTCCTCAACGTCCCTGACCTGTGGCTCCGCTCCAAGCTCGCCGACGAGGTCGTCGCCCAGCTCGCCGCCGCGGCCGCCGTGGTGCGGAAGATCCGCGCCGAGGCCGTCCGCGAGCTGGTCCACAACCACGGCGCGAAGCAGCAGCAGGTGGCCAGCCACCTGAAGAAGAGCCGCCAGCGGATCCACCAGATGATGAGCGGGCGCCAGAGCAGCGGCGACCGCGTTCGGGCGGTGGCGTGATGGCGACGCTGACCCTGTCCTCGGCGCCGGCGGCGGTTGACCCGTCCGACGCTGACCTGCTGAACAGCGCGTTGTCGCTGTTGTCGGCGGTTCCCGGTCCGCGGCTGACGCAGCCGTTGTCGGACCTGCTGGGCTACGTCTGCTCGATCAAGCTGCTGGACGGCGCGGCTCGCGCGGTGCAGCTGGAGCAGCTGCTGGCGGAGTACCTGCACGAGCGGCACGCGCTGCTGCGCACTGCCGACACCACTCCCGCTGGCGTGGATGCCTGGGCCGCGCGTGCCCACATCGACGTCGTGCGTGCCGCGATCATCTGCTGTGCGCGCCGCCTGGGTGGTGGTGCCCGATGAGCACGTTGGCGATGGCGGCGGCCTCGGTGGGCTCGGCGTTGGCGCTCGGCGCCGCGGTGGGTGGCGCGGGTGCGTTCATCCTGGGGCGTCGGTCGATGCGCGGGCAGCTGGAGAAGCTGCGCCACGAGCGGATCTCGGCGCAGGTCGCGGCGAAGACGGACTGGCTGACCGGCCTGTGGAACCGGGCCGGCTTGATGCAGGAGCTGAAGGACCGCGTTGGCGGGATCGTGTCGGAGTCGTCGTTCGGGGTGCTGCTGATCGACCTGGACGGCTTCAAGGAGGTCAACGACTCCCTCGACCACGACGCCGGCGACGAGGTCCTGATGGTGGTCGCGGAGCGGCTGCAGCGGATCGCTGACGGCGCGGTCGACGGGTACGTGGCCCGGCTCGGCGGGGACGAGTTCGTCCTGGTTGTCGAGTCGCCGGCGCCGGCGTTCACGCGGCTGCTGGCCCGTGAGGTGGTCAAGGCGGTCGCCGAGCCGATCAACATCGACCTCTGGACCGTGCAGGTCGGCGCGAGCGTCGGCATGGTGCAGGGGCTCATCGGCAGTGACGTGCGGGAGCTGCTGCGCAGCGCGGACGTCGCCATGTACGAGGTCAAGGCGGGCCTGGGTGAGAACGGCGTCGCCGAGTTCGACCCGGTCCGGGAGGTCGCCGACGTCTGGGCGGGTCACCGGCCGAAGACGCGGCTGCGTGAGCTTGCCCGGCAGGCCCGGGAGGGCCTCGGCGTCCGCGCCGGCCGCAGCGGGGTGATCGCGTGAAGACCGCGACGCGGGGCCACCTGCGGGTGGTCGTGACGCCGGAGATCGCGGCGGGTCAGCAGGTCCCGGCTGGGCTGTGGCGGCGTGCCGCGCAGCACGACTGGGCGACCTGCGACGTGTGCCGGCTGCCGGTCGACCCGGCCGGGGTGATCCCGGAGCAGCCGCAGCGGCACCTGAGCTGCGTGTGCGAGGCCTGCAACGCGCCGCTGGGCGCCGACGACGTGCGCTGGCACCCGCAGTGCCGCCCGACGGACCCGGTCCGGAACCTGCGGCTCATCGGGAGGCGGCCGTGACCACGCTGCGCGAGCCGGCCGCTGGGCCGGCCCTGTTCGACTGGCGGGACCAGATGCTGCGCCCGCCGAACGTGGAGTTGGTGATCGGGCCGATGCAGCTGGCCTGCCCGATCGACGACGTGATCTTGCTGCCTCGCACGGGTGGCTGGTACTGCCCGACGTGCTTCGGCGGCTGGAACAGCGACGGCCGCGGCGGGCAGTGGCTGGCGATCCGCAACACGGTGCTGCGCACCGCCCAGGAGCGTCAGGAGCGGCACCTGCGCCTCGTGCCCGCCGACCTGGACGACACCGGCGACACCGGCGACATCGACGACATCGACGACGGCATCGACGTCGACGGGGGCGGCGACCAGGTCGACGTCGTCGACGCGCGGGCGGCCGCGGCCGCCCGGCTGCGACGGATCGACCGGATCACGGCGGCGTCCGTGGCCGGCGGTGTGCTCGTGGCCGGCGCGGTCGAGCTCGGCCGCCGGCTGCCGCAGGGCCTGGTGCCGGAGCAGGCGCTCTGGACGGCGATCGCGGTGGTCGGTGGCGCTGAGGCGGCCGCCGTCGTCGTGGTGCTGCTGCTCAACCGGGTCGCCGCCCGTCGGGCGGCCGCCGTCGGCGAGCTCGTCGACGAGGACCTCGGCGAGGACTTCGACGGTGGGGACGCGGGGAGGTGCCCCGATGGCGCATGAGGTGCTGCGCGAAACCTTCGGCGTCTCGGCGAACGGCCCGACGGGTTGGGCGTCGGAGAAGGCGCCTTGCCGTCGATGCGGCACGGGCACGCAGGGGCGGGACAAGCGGGGCGCGATCCACGGGTCGTGCCTGGATCTGGAGCTCGGGGAGCAGCTGACCGCGGAGCGGTTCGGCGGGCGCACCGAGGTCGTGGAAGAGCGCTACAAGACGGGAGGTGCGCCGTGACGGCGACGATGACGAACGGGGCGCGGTTCACCACGCTGCCGCTGTCCAACGCGCAGCTCGGCGCGCCGGCCAGCGTGACCAGTGCGCCGGCGACTGCGGCGGGGCGTGGGTTGTCCGGGCAGCAGCAGCTCGACAGCGAGCTGGCCGACACGATCCGCCGCACGTCGTACATGCGGCAGGTCTTCTACTTCGTGGTCCTGCTGGTCGCCCTGGCCGGGCAGGTGTCCGGCGCGGTCGAGGCCCTCGGGATCCCGCTGCTGTGGGCGATCCCGGCCGTGGGTGCCCTGGAGCTGGGCGGCATCGTCGTGCTGGCCAACGCCGACGTGCGGCGCCGGCTCGGTGAGCGGGCCACGGCGTCGCGGGTGCTGTCTGCGGCGATTGCCGGGTTCGCGGTGACGTTCAACTGGTTGGCGCACGACAACAAGTTGTTGGCGGGGTTCTTCGCCGGCATGTCGGCGCTGGGCTACCTGGTGTGGCTGATGCACACGGAGAACCAGCGCCGGGACCGGCTGCGGGCGACGGGTGACCTGCCGCCGACCACGCCGGCGTACGAGTTCGTCGGGCACTGGCTGCGGCACCCGTGGATCACGCTGCGGGCGAAGAACCTGGCCAAGGCCAACGACCGGCTCAACCTGTACACGTCCCTCGCCGCGGCGCGGGCGGAGAAGCGCAAGGAGGTGCGCACCAAGGCGATCTCGAAGGTCCTGCACCGCAAGATCCGCGCCGCGGTCGACCCGACGACGGCGGACATCGCGGTCGCCGTCTACGACCTGGACGAGATCGCGGTGCGCCTCGCCGACGGCGCCGACTACGACAGCCTGACCGGGCTGATCGCCGCGGACCTCGCCCCGGCCCGGCTCACGCCGGCCACGGCACCGACCCAGGAGCCGATCCAGGAGCCGGCCCAGGTTCCGGTTCGGGCGGACGCGACGGTCGGCGGCCCGGGCGGTGGCTCGTTCGCCGGCGGGACCCTGCCGGGTGGTACCGCGCTGGCGCTGCCGGGCGGTACGACGGTGGCCGGTACCGGTGCGGTCGGTGAGACCGGTACCGGTACGGATGCTGCGGCGGGTACCGGTACTGGCCGCGCCGGTACCCGCTCGCGCAAAGCCGCCTCGGCGGCGGGCACGGCGAAGCCGCGCACCGGTACCCGTACCGGCGGTGCTGCGGGTGCCGGTGCCGGTCAGGCGGCGGCGCGGGCGCTGTGGGACGAGCGGATCAGTACCGGCGGCGCGCTGCCGACCGCGGCCGAGCTGACCGCGGTGGCCGGGGTGAGCGCCGAGTCCGGGGTGGCCCGCCGGTGGCGGCGCACCTGGATGGAGGAGCTGCAAACCCGCGTCGAGCTGGTCCCGGCCGACCTCCCGGCGGAACCGCCGGCGTCCGGGCCGCTGACCACGGAGTCCCTCATGGACGCCATCTCCGAGGGCCTCCGCGAGGTCCGCACCGCCCGCGAGGCCGACGACGAGGCCGGCCCGGCTGACGGTGCTCCGGCTGCCCCTACGAGTCCTGAGCAGGAGGAACACACCAATGCGGTCTCTTGAGGCGCTGTTCGCGGCGGTCGTGGTCGGCCTGCTCGTGCTGCTGCTGGTCTGGCGTCTCGGCGCCGACCTGGTGATCGCGCCGACCGGCGCGGCACTGCTCACGTTCCTCGTCGTGCTCCTGCGCTCCGGCGCAGGTCACGGCCCGTCCCTGCGCCGCCCGGTCCTGCGCCGGCGGATCCGCTGAACAGGAGTACCTGACATGGCACTCGACGCCAAAATCATCCTCCCGCCGTGCGACTTCAGCGACGACGAGGAGTTCCTGGCCTGGCTGGAGGTCTGCCGACTGACCGGCATCAAGGCCAACGACGAGACGTCGGAGAACGCGGCATACGTGTACGCGAAGCTGCGCCGGTACGCGAAGTCGCGGGGCCTGGGCGGTTTCGCGGCGGCGCGTACCGCCCGGTCGGTGTCGCTGCCGATCGCACGGGCCGCCGACAGCATGGGCAACTTCAGCGGCTACATGCGCCTGGCCGGACGCCGGTTCGAGGCGTTCGTCGAGGCGGTGGAGCGGCCCCAGAACCGCGGTACCGCCGACTTCCAGATCAAGGGTTCCCGGAGGTAGTTGTGAGCAAGCGAGGTGCTGCTGCCGCCATCGGTCGGGGTGCCGCGACCACGGTCCAGGGCAACCCCTGGCCGTACGCGGTACCGGCGATCGGCGCGGTGGTCAATCTGGTCATGTCCGGTGTGCTGTCCATGCTGTGGGGCGCCTACTCCGGGCACCCCACGGTGTGGCAGACGGCGTGGCGCAGTGCGCTGATCATGGGCGCCTCGCTTGCCATCATCACCGTGACCTGGGCGGCGGGCCGGGCCCGCCGCGACAAGGTGCTGCGCGCCATGTCGATGCTGATGTCGTGCGCGTCGTGCACCGGCCTGTTCGTGCTGACGTTCCACGGCTGGACCGTCGACCTGGTCATGGTCTACGTGATCGTCATGGCCGT
Source organism: Dactylosporangium sp. CA-152071 (assembly GCF_050936335.1). Classification (NCBI taxonomy): domain Bacteria; kingdom Bacillati; phylum Actinomycetota; class Actinomycetes; order Micromonosporales; family Micromonosporaceae; genus Dactylosporangium; species Dactylosporangium sp. CA-152071. The sequence continues at coordinate 6,939 of NZ_JBNJMZ010000005.1, forward strand.
GGCCTGCATCGGGCTGGCGATCGTGCGGCTGCTGCGCGGTGACGGCAACGACGCCGGCAAGGGCCACCCGTTCGGCGAGGTCGCGGAGCGGGTCAACGAGCTCAAGGCGGTCGGCTCGCTCGGCCCGGCGAAGGTCATCGACGGCACCGTCACCACCCGGGTGCGGATGGAGCCCGGCGTGGAGTTCGCCGAGCTGCAGAAGGTACAGGGCAGCATCGCCACCCTGGTCCCGACCAGCAAGAACAACGTCCGCATGATCCCGGATCCGGAGCGGCCGGGTGAAGGCGACCTGGAGATCACCGCGCACGACCACATCTCCAAGCCGCCGGCGTGGCCGGGGCTGACCGCGCCCGGGAAGTCGATCGCCGAGCCGGTGCACCTGGCCGTCTACGGCAACGGCCGGCCTCTGCCCTTCTTCCTGTTCGGCGACTCCAAGCTGCACCGCAACGCCATCGGGCTGCTCGTCATCGCAGGTCAGCCCGGTGCTGGCAAGACCGAGCTGATCCTGTCGCTGGCCGCTGAGGTCATCTCCCGCAACGACGCGGACCTGACCGTCATCGACGCCCGCAAGGGCGAGCAGCTGCCGGACTGGCTGGTGCGCGGTGCCCGAGTCATCACCGACATGGACACCGCCGAGTCGTTCATCGCCCGCCTCGTCGACCGGGTCGCCAGCAGGGCAGGTGAGCTGGGCCGGCGCGGGTTCAAGCAGTGGACGAAGGGCTGCGGCATCAACGCCGAGGTGGTCCTGCTCGACGAGGCCGCCAAGCTCGTGGCCAGCCGGAACGAGGAGGAGATGGTCGAGCTGGCCGAATCGGTCCGCTCGGTCGGCATCCTGCTCGTGCTGGTCCAGCAGCGGGTCACCGTCGACCGGCTGCCGTCCAGCGTGAAGAAGGCCCGCGGCGGCTCGATCTGCATGGGCGTCGCCGACGACAAGGAAGCCGCACGAATCCTGAGCGAGACGACGATGAACGCCGGCGCGTCGCCCGGCTCGCTGGGCAACCGCAAGCCGGGCTGCCTCTTTGCCGAGCTGCCCGGCATCCCTGAGGAGGACTGGTCCCGAATGGCCCGCACCTACCTGCCCCCGGCGCCGGAACAGCTCGCCGCCGCGGTGGCCCCGTTCGTCATCACCGCGGCGCCGGCCGCGCCGGCGAGCCCGGCGCCGCGGCCGCCGGCTCGCCCGGCCGGACCGCGCCGCACCTCGGTTGACCTGCTCGGAGAGGAAGGCGAGGTGCTCGACGACGAGCCCGACGTCGACGAGAAGGGCGACCCTGACGAGCTGGACCTGCGCGACGACGACCCGGAGTGCCGCCCGGAGCAGGCCGACCCGGAGATCCAGGAGGGTGGCGACCCGCGGGCGCCGATCCAGATGCCGAAGCACGGCCCCCGGATCGCGTTCTCCGTCACCTCGCCCAGCGAGCGGTGGACGAAGGCGCAGCTCATGGAGCTGATCCGGGACACGCTGCTGGACGCGTTCGAGCAGGGCAAGACCCGGTTCAAGCCCGCGGACCTCGGTCCGCTGGTCGAGCACGTCGGCCCGGACAACCTCAAGCCGCCGCGCCTGTCGGGCTACCTGGGCGAGCTGTGCCAGCCCGGACCGGACCGGCTCTTGCGCCGGGACCGGGACAACGGCTGGTATGTCATCGACCCGCCTGAGTCCGATCGTGCGCTCGTGGGCGCAGGGGCGAACACGTAAAGTCACGGGCGTCCGCACGTACTTCACGCACTTCACGCGTTTCACGTGCGGGCGCCGATCGCCCCTCTACGTGCGCGCGTGCGCGACCGCAGAGGGCCGTGAAGTTCGTGAAGTCCGTGAAACGTGAAGTCCGTGAAGTTCGTGAAGGTCGACGGAAGGTGACGAACATGGGGTGGTGGCGCGAGGCGTCCCGAGGCGCGGCGCACGAGTTCGGCCGCCGCCACTACCGCCTGTTCGCCGGCGCGGCGCTGCTGCGCTCGACCTGGCGGGTGCTGCTCGTCGCCGTCGTCCTCATCGCCGTCGTTGCCGGCGGGTGGGTCCTGCTGCACCGCGGCGCCACGGGTTCCTCCGTCGCCGCGTCCGCCGGCCTGCCCGACGGCACCGACCTGATCGACCTGACCGCCGCGTGGGTGAAGCCCACGCTCGTCGTCGCCGGCGTGGTCCTGGTCCTCATCGTGACCCGGCTCGTCTGGCGCCGCTGGGGCGTCATCCTGCGCATGTACTGGCCGCTGGGCGACGCGGCCGCGGTCGCCCTCTACGCCGGGCTGCTGCTCGGCGGCGCGGCCGCCGCCTGGGTCCTGCTGCCCTAACCGGCCGCCGGGCCCAGGCGGGCCCCCTCCGGGCATCCCGCCCGAGGGCCGCTCCACCCAACCGAGAACACACGTACGCGAGCCCCAGCAGCGTCTGCGGGTCATCGTGAGGGAGAAGCCTGCCCATGAACAGCCCATACAGCCCATACATCAACCGCCCGACGATCATCGACGACGGCGCCGGCGGGCAGCAGCTGCCCGCCTGGCTGATCCGCGACGCCGGGGCCTTCCCGGACGTGGCCGCCGCGGCGACGCTGCTGAACCGCGTGGCCGCAGACATCACCACCCGCGCCGACGCGGTCGGCCTGCCGGTGAACATCGCGCTGAACGACGTGGAAGAGGTCGTCTCGGAGCTGCTGCTCATCGGCCGGACCTGGTCCGGCGCGCTGCCCCCGGACTGCGCCGACACCGGCCTGCGCCGGCGGCTGCAGAGTGCGGCGTTCAGTTTCCTGGTTGTCCTCGACCAGGACGCCAGCGCCGGGCCGGTGCGGCTCTCGCCGCGCGACGAGCCGCACATCGACCTCGGCGGCCGCGACCTGCACGAGCTGTTCGGCACCCCTGGCCTGCAGTACCACGACGACCCCCACGAGGAGCAGCTGCTCGGCGCGCTGCAGCAGCTCGTCGACGAGCACGCCACCCAGGACGGCCCGCTTGAGACGGTCGTCGGCCGGTTCCTGACCGCCCTGTGCCAGCTGCTCGCCGAACGCTACGAGGTGCGCCTCATCGACACCGACAACGGCGAGCACGTGAGCGCCCGCGACGACGTCGCCGGCGAGCTGCCCGCCGCGTTCGCGGCCGCGTGGGCGGAGGTGCACAGCTGATGCGCGGCCTGTTCGAGCTCAACGGCGCCGGCGACCCCGACGGGGTCGTGTGGTCGGTTGGCAGCCGCGCCGACCACCTCGCCGGCACCGCCCGGCTGCGGCTGTTCCGCACCGACCGCGGCAGCCGGCTCCGGGCCATGTTCGGGCTGCAGTACGTGGACCTGGCCCAGGACTGCCGCTACGCCTGGCAGTTCACCGGCCGGCCCTGGTTCCTGCTCGGCCTGGCCGCGAGCCTCGCCAACGTCCTCGTCACCTTCCTGACCGCCGCGGCGATCGTGGTGGCGCTGGGGCTGGCCTGGCTCGGTCAGCCGGTCCGGCTGTGGATCGCGGCCGGAATGGCGCTCGCCTTCGTCAGCACGGTCAGCGCCGCGATCGCCGAACTGTTCGCGCCGCAGCCTGCCGACGTCGGCGCCGGCCCGCTCACCGACCCCCGATGACCTCCCTTTCTGCCGCGCCCGCTGGCAACCACTCCGGAAGGACGACCACCGTGACCATCACCGAACCCAACACCGCCCAGAGCGGCGCCCCGCTCGACCTGCAGGTGGAGCTGACGCTGCGGGTGGCCGAGTACGAGCAGCTCAAGGCTGAGCAGCGGGCCCGGATCGAGCGGCGGGACCACCTGGTCTACGCGACGCTGACCGCGATCGTCGCCGCGGTGGCGGCTGCGGCGCAGGTGCCGCTCGCGCTGCTGCTGCTCGCCCCGGCCGTGCTGATCCTGGGCTGGACGCATCTGATCAACGACCAGAAGATCTCCGCCGCCGGGCAGTACCTGCGCGGGCCGCTGAGCCGGCGCCTGGCGGAGCTGACCGGCGGTGACACCGTCGTGCTCGGCTGGGAGTTCGCGCACCGCGCCGACGAGCGTCGGGAAGAGCGCAAGGCCATCCAGCTGCTGGTGGATCTGGCCACGTTCGTGGCGCCGGCGTTCCTCGGGATGGTCGGCTACGTCGCGCTGGGCCACCCGCCGCTGCCCGTCTGGGGCACCGTCCTGGTCCTGCTGATCCTCGCCGGCCTCGCCGGGAACCTGGCGGCGCAGCAGCTCGCCTACGCCGACGTCGACGCCCTCGCCGGCGGGCCGCGCGGGATGTGGCGGCGCGCCCGGGCCAGGCTGCACAGCCGGGCCTCCCGGACCAACCGTCGGCTGCCGTCCGGCCGCTCATAGCCGCCGTCGCACCCCAACCCAGCCGCCCCGGGCCACCACAGGCCCGGGGCGGCTTCGTGTCCGGGCGTGGCAGCCGGGCGCCCTCGCGCTCGGGCCGGTTGGCCAATGCGTCCGCGGCGGTTGCCCAACCGGTTGGGCAACCGGCACGAGGCCCGGCCCGGTGCGGCGGCACTGCGTGGACGACCGGACCACGTCCCACGCCACGGTCGGCGGCAGCGCTGCTCTGCCTGCGCCGGCGCGGGTTACTGCCCGAAACGAGGGGCAGGGCCTCGGACGTCCGGGCCGCGGCGCCCAGGTCACGATCACCGCACCTGATGGGGTCCAGACCCGGGTGGCAGGGCGGGCATACCCCCGGGCGTACCCCTAGGCGGCAGAAGCCGGCCCAACAGGCACCCAACCAGCCCCAACACCGCAGGTGGAAGGCCATGACCGGCCGCAGCCCCCGAACCCGACATGCCCTTGTGGGGGACATCTCCCGACCGGGGGTACGACGCTTACAGGCCGATGGTGGGGCCGCGGTCGATCGTGGGGTGCTGCTGGTACTCGTGGGCGGGCGCCTCCCTGCGCGCGGCGGCCTGCTGGGCGGCACGCTGCTGGGTGCGCACGACGTCACGGTCGGCAGCCTCAACCCGGGCCTGCAGGGGCGGCATGGCGGCCCGGGTGGCGGCCTCGCCGCGCAGCGCGTCGGCGCGTTCCTGCCAGTTGGCGGTGTGGCGGGAGGTGAGGTCGGCGCGGCGGCCGGCGGCGCCGGCGGCGCTGACGTCGAGTTCGCGGGCGGTGTTGGTGTACTCGGTCCAGCGCTGCTGCAGGTCGCGCAGGTCTGCGGCGGCGTTGGGGTGCGCGGCCGCGGTGTGCCGGTGCTGGGCGGCGGCGGTGCGGGCGCGGCCGTGGTCGGCATCGGCGGCCACGGCCGTGTCGCGCAGAGCGTCGATGCGGGTCTCCAGTTCGGCGCGGCTGGTGCCCTGCAGGGCGAGGGTGAGCCGGGAGCGTCGCTGTTCGGTGCGCAGGTCGGCGATCTCGCGGCGGGCGGCCGCGGCCGCCGCGGCGGCGGTCTGCGCGGCCTGCTCCGCGTGGCGCAGTTCGCCGGCGGCGGCCGCCGCGGCGGTCAGCTCGTCGCGGTGCTGCAGCAGCTGCTGCATGGACGGCCCGTCGCCGGCGGCCGCGGCCGCGGCGGCCTGCTCCGCGGCGGCCCGGTCGGCGTCGGCGAGGCGCTGGTTGAGGTTCACGGCCTGGGCGGCGGCGCTGATCTCGGCGGCGAGTTCGCGGTCGGTGAACCGACCGTTGGGGCGCTGCCGCCAACCCGCGAACGCCGCGGCGTCGGCCGCGGCGGCGTTGGCGCCGGCGGGCACGCGCCCGACCGCCGCGGCGGTGGTCTGCTCGGCCCGGGCGGCGCGGTCGGCGAGGCTCGTCGACGCTGTCTCCGCAGTGCTCGTCTCCTCCGGCTCGGCGGTCCCAGCGGTCCCAGCGGTCCCAGCGGTCGTGGCGTGCAGCTGCCTGCTGAGCCGTTCGCGGAGGCCGGCGATGTCGCGGGCCAGCGCCAGGACGTCGGCGTGCTGCTGCTCGACCGTCGCCGGCGGCCGCAGCTGCAGCGGCGCCTGGGTGATCGTGTCGGGGTCGATCGCGCCGATGGTCCGGACCGGGTTCTGGCCGAGCTCGTCGAGGACGAGCCCGTCCGGCCGGTCGCGTTCCAACGCCGCGGCGTACGCGTCGACGGCGCGCTGCCGGGCCTCGCCGGGGGTGGCGGGGGTGCCGTGGCGGGCGCGGTCGCTGTCGTCCTCGAGGACGTCCAGGGCGAGCCACAGGTCGACGCGTTCCCGGTCGCGTGACATGGCCGGGTACAGGACGTTGGCCTCCATCCCGGCGCCGTACACGAGCGCCACATCGGACGTGAGGCCCTGCGCTTTCGCGGCGGTGATCGCGTAGCCGAGGGTCACGCCGCCGCGGCTGATGTAGTCGCCGGTGACCCACGCGTCGACGAGCTGCGGCCCGTCCGGGCCGGCCTGCCGCCACTGGATGCGGGCGCGTCCGTCGTCCGGGTCGAGGTCGAGGATGATGCCGCGGAATCCGTTGAGGACGTCGACGCCCTGGCGGCGGCGGTCGTTGATGCGCAGCAGCACCTGGTCGCCGACGCTGAGGGTGATGCTGCTGCCGTCGCGGCGCTGGTAGGTGCCCTCCGTGCCGGGTAGTTCGCCGGCGTCGACGCGGTGCTGCCGGGCGAGCCGGTTGAGCTCGTCGACGTCGCGGTTGCGGTGCGCGAGCATCAGCAGCCGCTCCGCGCGGTCGTGCGGATCCGTCCACTCGGTGCGGGCGTCAGCCCACGCGGCGAGCATCTCGGCGTGGGCGTCGCCGGCGCTGCCGGTGACGTGGACGCGGCCGCTGTCCGCCCACGACTGCAGGGCGGCGCGGCGCTGCTCGGCCCGCCACGTCGCCAGGGCGGCGCGCTCGACCTGGTCGCGCTGCCGCCGGTTGTCGCGCAGCTGCAGCCCGTCGACGAGCTCGTGCACGGCGGCGAACGTGCCGCCGACACCTACCGCCTTCAACTGCTGCGGGTCGCCGATCCCGATCACCTTCGTGCCGGCGCGGCCGGCCGCCTGCAGCAGGGTCGCCATGTGCCGGTCGTCGACCATCGCGGCCTCGTCGACGACCAGGACGTCGACGCCGGCGAGCCCGTCGCCTTCCTTGATCCGCAGCAGCCAGGACGCGATCGTGCGCGACTCGATGCCCGCTTCGGCCTGCAGGTTCTGCGCGGCCACGGCGGCGGTGCTGGCGCCGGCGACGACCTGCCCGGTCGCCTCGTACGCGGCGCGCAGCGCCGCCATGATGGTCGTCTTGCCGGCGCCCGCGACCCCGACGACGACGTCTACGCCGTGCCCGGCTGTGGCGAGGCGGGTGAGCACGGCGCGCTGCTCGTCGCCGAGCCGGAACCCGGCGCCGACCTCGAACAGCACGACCGCCCGCGCGAGGACGTCGGCCGGGACGACGGCGTACCCGCCGGCGTAGCGCTGCCGGGCCGCGGCGAGGACGGCGCGTTCGGCGTCGACGACGTCGGTGCTCGAGTAGCGCTGCGCGTTGGACATGTGGGTCGCGCCGGCAGGCGGGAGCGGGACCGCGACGTCGACCTGCAGCACGGCGTCGGTGAGCCGGTCGGCCTCGGCGAGGCCGGTCACCCCGTGCGGGACGGCGTCCATGACCGCGGCCAGGACGTCGGCGCGGGTGACGACTTTGCGGTGCCCGGTGAGCCCGTCCTCGGGCCGGAAGACATGCGCCGCGATCTCCTCCGGCGCGATCGCCTGCGGCGTGACGGCGACGGTCGGCTGGACGTCGGGGCCGGGCCGCGGACCGTCCGGGCCGACGCCGACGCCGGCGCCTGCACCGCTCGGGTCCGGGCCGGGCATCGCCGCGGCGACGAGCTCGGCCGGGTCGAACCCGGCAGCGTGCGCCTGGGCGTGCCAGTCGGCGCGCAGATCCTGCCCATTCCCGCCGCGCAGTTTCGCCTCCCGCAGCTTCGCGGCGAGCTGCTTCAGCTGCTGCGGCGTCTGCGAGTTCACGTCCACGCCAGCGGCCGCGAGGACGTCGTTGAGCTGCCCGGCGCGCTTGGAGAACGCGGTGCGCAGCTCCGTCGGGACCTCGGTGATCTCCCACGCGCCGGTGCGCGGATCCCGGGCCCACCGCACCCCCCACCGCTCCTGGGTGACCGCCCGGAGGCGGGCCTTGACGAGCGCATCGGCGGCGGACGCGTGCCGGTGGATGTCGCGGCCGCCGGCGCCGATCGTGGACCACTCCCCGTCCACGCCCTTGACCATGTTCATCAGGGTCACGTGGGCGTGCAGGTGCGGGTCGGGGGCGTGCCCGTCGACCGGGCGAGCGGTGCGGTGCACCGTCATCCACCCCAACAGGCCGGTGCCGTCGACGCGTTCGGCGGTCTCACCGTCGCCGTGGTGGCCGCGCATGCCGTACCCGGCCCACCGCTGCATCGCGGTCACCGTCTCGCGGACCGCGTCGAGGTAGACGTTCTCCAGTTGCTCCGCCACCTCTGGCGACGCCATGGCCATGAGCACGCTGTACGACTTCGGCAGGTCGAGGGTCACGTCATAGCCGCGGTTGCCGACGACCACCTTGGCGTCCTGGAACTGCCGGGCGACGGCGAGCTGCTCGCCGTCGTAGACGTCCTCCAGGCGCACGCCGACGGCGTCGGCGAGGCGCTGCAGGTCGCGCACCGGCGCGCGGTGCACGACCCCGCTGCGGGCCCGTGGCGTCACGCCAGCGGCCTCGGTTCCGGTCCCTGCTGCAGCGCCGGCGAGGCCTGCGGCGAGTCCCTCCGTGCGGCCTTCCTCGCGGGCGAGGCCGCGCTGCAGGCGCCCGTAGCGGGCGACCAGCCGCGGCTTCTGCAGCAGCTTCGCCGGCGTCGTGTCGGCGGCGGCCGCGGCCGCGCGGATCGCGTCAACGAGCGGGCCGGCGGGCAGCTTCCCGCGCGGATCCACCGCCTCCTTCGGCTTCACCAAGACCTTGCCGGTGCCCGGCTCGACGCCGTCGGCGAGCGCCCGGGCGGCCCTTTTGCCGTCCTCGTCGAGCACCGTGCCGGGCTCGATCCCGACCTCACGCAGCCCGTCGCCGACCCATTCCAGGAGCCGGTCCGATTCGAGGCGGTACTCGACCTGACCGTCGCCGTTGGTCAGCGAACAGCCGGCGTCGGCGTCCAGGCGGTACTCGATCTGCTCCAGGGACGGGCCGAGCGTCGTCACCCAAGCCATCGACGCTCACCTCCGTCCACCTGCCGATTCGTATGAAACCGAACGTTTTCGATCTTGATCCTGTATCGAAGATACCTTGGTACTTCCTTTGTTTTTGATCTTTGAGGTGTGATCTAGGGCAGAGGCTACGTGCGAGGCGTTGCCGGCGCCCTGTGGGCGCTGGTAGCGCCTGCACGTGCCTCGATGCAGGGATGGGCAGGGTGTGCGGGCCTGCAGGGCGTGTACGGGCCTGACAGGGGGCTGGCCGGGGTGTACGGACCAGCAGCGGCGTGGAGCCGAGGGCAAGCGACCCGGACCGCAGCGCCGCCAGGCGCGAGGACCGGAAGCGCGCGGCAGCCGGGCGCCCCAGCCCCGACGGCGTCCGCCACGCCGGCGCCCGTCCCGCCTTACACGCACGAGTGCCCCCGCCAGGCTCAAAGGCCCGAACGGGGGCACTCGGTCTTTGCCTTGCGCCGAACTAGCGCTGCAGCAGCCACATCACGATGATCAGAATGATCTGCACGACGACGACCTGCCGCGCCTTGAACCTGACGACAAGATCCACCACGAATCACCTCCCTCGACACGCGTCGGCCGGACAGCCGTGACGGGAGGACAAGAGCCGCAATTTCGTGTGCGTTCGAGGTTGCCGCCTCGAACGTGCAATGCGACTCCCGTTTCCAGTCGGGAATGTCAACGACGGGCCGCGCGAGGTGGTGCGTCACAATTCGGTATACGAAGATTCGTAAGCCGTTACCAATCTTGGCTCTGCCCGATAGTTCCCCCAGTCCTCTAGGCCTTCAGCGATCCGCGTGGCCGGACAGCCGCAGCACGTCGCACCGCCGCATCGGGACACTCGATGGCCTCCTGTTGCCGCAGGGGGCCATCACACTTCGGCGAGCCTGCACCTTCCTGGCCGGCCGCCGCGAGAGCCGCACCGTCACGTCAGATGGCCGCGCTCGGCCAGCTCATCACCCGCGATGCCGCAACGCCGACCATCCGGACGTGGGGTCTTTGCTAAGCAAAGACATATCTTGCTCGCGCTGCGCCGGTGGGCAGTGAGGTTCCGGCCGTCGCATCCGTCTACTTGGGTATGACGTTCTTCCCCGCACGGTGGCGACCGGATCACGCGACCACGGCCCTGCTGCTCACGCTGCCGGCCTCGCCGACACCGGCGGGCGCGGTGGCGAGGCGGATGGCCGAGCTGCTGGAGCTGCACGAGCTCACGGACGAAGCAGTGCCGTGGTGGCAGCTCGCCGCCGCGTTCGGCGACCCGGACGCCCGGGACTACCTCCGCGTCCTCTGACCGGCCGGGTCACCGCCCAGGGGAGAGAGAACCCCTCCGCCATCCAGCGGAGGAGTCTTCGCTACGCGCGACTCTGTCCACGCCGCTGTGCAGCACCAACAGCGGCCGGCTCGGCGCGCCGACGGGGATCGTCGACGTCGCGGGCGACGACCCCGGAAACGACCCCAGGAACGACCCGGTCAACGAAGTGCGGCACCGCGCCGCGGTTCTGTCCACCCACTGTCCAGCGGTGGGCTGCACCGTTAGCGGCGCTACCACCCGGTTGACGGCACAGTTGACGGACGGGTTGACGGAGGCGTTACCGGTCCTGGTGGCGGTCGTAGCCGGCGGCGAGTTCGCGGGCCTGCCGGACGGCGGGCGCGCGGTGCATCGCCGCGGCGCGCAGCTGCTCCACCGCGACGACGACAGCGGGCGCGTGCGGCTCGGGCGACGTCGGCCACCACGCGCTCAGCAGCGGGCGGACAGCGTCGACGGCGGCCGCCACGTCGTCACGGCCCGGCCGGTCCTCGAGGAGTTCCAGGGCCGCGCGGGTCTGCGCGACGGTGTGCCGGATCCGCTGCCCGATGCCGTCCTCCCGCCACGCCGGCGCGGCCTGCCACACCTCGACCGCGGAGTGCACCGCCGCGGCGGCGGCCAGGACCTCGGCCACGAGTTCCGCGTCGGTGACGGCCGCCAGCTCGCGGATCGTCGCGCGGATGTCGGCGTCGTCGGTCACGCCCTGACCGTACCGAGCGCCGGGCCCGCCGCGGCCCGCGTCACGGCCGGACAGATGCTGGGCAGCCGGCGACGTCACGGGGCTGGGGCGCCACGCGCTGCAGGGCCACCGCGCCGGCGACCCGGTCGACGCGGTGAACCTGCACGGTAAATATGTCGGGCTGGACAGAGCGGCGTTGTCAGGCCGGTGACCTGCCGGTCAGTGGATGGACAGAGGGTGGACAGACCGCACGTGTAGCGAAGCAGTAGCGAACCGCCGTGGCGCCGTCGCCGGCGGCCGGCGCGTTCGTCGCGCGTGCGCGCGTTTTTGGGGTGTGAACGTTCGAACCGGCCGGCCGGCGGCGTTGCCACCCGCTGCTACCCGTTACCAGCCGCTGCCTGAGGCGCGGCGCCGGGCGTGCTATCGCCGGGTCGGTGCGGGCTGGTGTGCGGGGGCGGTCATTTCGAGCAGGACCTGGCGGGCGGCTTGGGCGTCGCCGAGGGCGCGGTGTCCGGCGCCGAGGGGCAGCCATCGGTAGGCGCGGGCCCAGTCGGTGCGGGCGAGCATCACGCAGCCCCAGCGGCCCGGCTTGGCGAGGTGCCCGAGGGTGAGGCCGGCGTCGCGGGTGTCGGCGGCGATGACGGTGTGGTCGTAGTCGGCGTTGTACGCCAACACGGTCCGGCCCTCGGTCACCTGCAGCAGCATCGGCAGCACTTCAGCCCAGGTCGGGGCGCCGACCAGGTCGGTGTCGGTGATGCCGTGCACGGCCTGGGCGCCCGGCTCGATGGGCACGCCGGGGTTGACGAGCGTGTCCAGGAGGGTGGCGCCGGTGTGCGCGTCGACGACGGCGATCTCCACGACGGCGCCGAACAGGTCGGTGGTCTCCGTGTCCAGCAGCACCGCGGCGCCGGGCTCCAGCATCGCGCGGGCCCAGTTGACCGCGGCGCCGGCCGCGGTCGCCAGAACGAGGTCGCGCTTGTACTGGGCGGTGACCGGGTCGTCGGCGATCGCCGCGGCGATCTGCTCGCGGGTCGGGGTGCCGTCGACGCGTTCCCAGTCCAGCTCCCACTTGCCGCCGCCGGGGTTGAAGTACGCCCACGTCTCGACGCCGAAGCGGGTGCCGAGGTCGGCGGCGAGCCGACGGATGATCTGCGCCCGGGACGGCGGCCTGCGCACGAGGGCCCGCAGCGCGGAGGGCTTGCCGGGTGGGACGGCGCGGACCTCGTTCCAGTCGACGCCGGGGATCTCGCGCAGCGCGTCGACGTCGCCGGTGCGGTAGAGCGGGACGGTGACGGTGCTGCGCCTGCCGACCGGCATCCGGGAGTACTTCGCCGCGGTGATCCAGCCGGCGGCGATCGCGTGCTCGAAGTCGACCCGGCGCACGTCCAGGTGGGCCGCGGCCTGCTCCGGGCCCAGCAGCCTGCGCGCGGCGAACGCGTCGTCGCCGGCGAGCCGCTCGACGTCCGCGATCGCGTAGCGGCCGAACCTGCCGGGCCGGACGTCGCACGCCGCGGCGTCGGCGGCGAGCTCGTCGCGGCGCCAGCGCAGCCGGGCGGCGGCGTCCCACCCGTCGAGGCTGGCCTTCCACCACGTCACCCGCTCGGTGACCATCGCGGTGACGACGGCGAGCCGGTCGGGGTCGTCGGCCAGGGCGAGGACGTCGGCGACCCGGTACAGCGGCCGGTCCTTGTACTCCCCCGCCACGGTCAGCACGCCCTGGGCGGCGAGGTCCTCGATGTCCTGCGGGTCGACGGGCAGGCCGGTCACGTCCCGCAGCCGGCCGGCGCAGCGGACCGCGCCGAGGGTCTGCTCGGCGGCGAGCTGCTCGCGCAGCTGCTCGACCTGCCCGGTGAGGACGTCGGCGGCCGCGGCGGACCAGCGGCCGCCGTCCACGTCCGGGGTCAGCAGCCCGAGCTCGCGCGCCCGGTCGACCTCACCGCGCAGCAGACCGATCCGGTCGGCCAGCTGGTGCGGGCCGTAGCTCGGCCCCTTCGCCGCCCTGCGCCCGGCCGCGGCCGCGGCGGCGGTCTCGGTCGTCGTCTCGGTGGTGGTCATCGGGCGTGCCTCGTCCGGGCGGGCCGGCGACCGGCGGCGGCCGCGGCGGGCAGTGCCCGGCCGGTCGTGGACGGCACCCGCACCGGGCCGGCCGCCGCGGCGTCAGCCCGCTCGGCGGGCCGCGGCGCCGTGTCGCCGGCGGGACGGGGCCCGCCCAGATGACCGCCCAGGTGCGCCACCGCGTAGGTGTGGCTGACCCCCTCGGCGCGGCGTTTCACGGTGCCGGCCTGCACCTCGACCCCGGCGGCACGCAGCACGTCTAGCAGTACCTGCGACTCGGCCGGGTCACCCTCCACCCTGATCTGCAACATGCCCCGACCGTACGACCGCGGGCACGCCTTGTCAAACCACAAAATTGCAGCTCAGAGCCAATAATGACGGCGGTTAGGTGGACTCCTAACCGCCTGCCAAGGGGCCGTTTTTCAGGGCTTCCAGCGCCATCTCCCGCTGGTGGGTCTGGATGGCCCGGTCGATGGCGTCGCGCAGTACTCGGCCGGTGGTCTGGACCTGGTCCATGAGCTCGTAGCGGGTGAGCAGGTCCGCGGCGCTGGGGCCGGCGCCGACGTAGTGGGGGCGGGGGTCGTTGCGGACCCCGCGCCAGTGGTCACCGTGCTGCTGGTACCAGTCCTCCAGCTTGGCCAGGATCGGCGCGGACACCCAGTGGCACGCGGCCACGAGCAGCTGCCCGACGTCGTCGGGGAGGTCCAGGGTGACGCGGTCGGTGAACGTCTCGTCGTGGGTGCCGCGGGGCCGGCCCCGGCGGGTCGCCGGCACCTTCTTCCCCTTGTACTTCGCCCAGCCCCGTTCCTCGATCATCGGGCGCAGCTCGGCAAGGACGACCGGGGTGGCCGCGCCGCGCAGCTCGCCGGCGGCGCGCATCGCCTGGAAGCGGCCCTCCAGCGCATCCAGGGCCCGGGCGCGCTGCGTCGCGGTCCACCGCTCCGCCGCGTCCCGCTCGTCCAGGCTGCCCCGCTCGGCCTTCCACCAGGCCCGCTCCGCCTGCCGCTCGAACTTGACCACCGCGCGCAGCCCGTCCGCCTGCTCCTTGGTGCACCGAGGGTTGAAACGCAACATGATGCCAGCATAGGGCACTTTTCAGCGGCGGCTAGGTGGCATCCTATCCGCGTGCCGGTATCCGGGTCGGTGCACACCGTGACCGATCAGCCGATGCGGGCACCCCGGCCGACGGGGGCAAGGTCGAAGGCATGCGTACACGAGGTCAACAGCACATGAGCAACGCGATCAGCCTGCTCACGCTGCGGGTCGCGGACCCAACGGGGAACCTGAAGGCAGAGGCCGACCTCGCCGCCGGCGTCTACGCCGAGGGCGGCGCCCACGCCGCCGCGGGAATGACCGCGGCCCTGGTGCTGGTGGCCGAAGAGCTGCTGAAGGACCTCCACGAAGCGACCGGCGCCGACCCGCAGACCACGCTGCAGCGCATCGCCCTGCGGCACGCCGGCGGGTAACCGTGCCAGCCTCGATGTCGGGCTGGGCGGTCACCTGGACGCGAACCTCCGGCCAGACCATCGGGCCGGTCGGGTCCACCCGGTGGGCGGTCCACCACGTGGCGCGGCAGCTCGCCGCGGCGGGCGGCGTCGCCACGGTGCTGCGCGAGGTTGGCGGCGGCTGGCGGGAGGTGGCCCGCTACAGCGACGACGGCACCCGCCCGGACGGGATGAGCCGCCACTTCCCCTGGATCCCCACGTCGGCCCGCAGACGGCCGGCCCGCGTCCCGCAACGCCCGCCGACCGGGGCCGCCCGCGGCAGCGCCGGCCCTGCACGCTCCGCACCACCGCGCCGACCCGAGGACGGGCGCAGGTTCCGGCGAAGGCCCTGAGCAGAGACCGGGTCAGCGACTCGCCCGGCGCGCGACCTGTGCCACGAGCAGCCCGGACAGCGTCAGCAGTCCGAGCATGACGACCAGCGGCATGTGGTCGTCCAACCGGTCGGTCCAGGCCAGCACGACCACGGGCGCGACACCCAGAAGCGTGAGCACTCCACCGATCCGCATCATCATGCCGGTAACCGTAGCGTCACTGCCCGCACCTGAAACGCCGCACCACCGCCGCGGCGTTTCAGCCGAGGTAGGAAGCGAGGGTGTAGCCGGGCGAGCGGTCCAGGCGCAGCCCGGCCCGGTCGTAGCGGCGGGTGGTGCGCGGATCCGCGTGCCCGAGGCCGTCCTGGATGTCCTCCAGCCGGGCGCCGGCGTCCCGCGAAAGGGTCGCGTACGCGTGCCTGAGGACGTGCGGCGACATCTTCGTCTTGATGCCGGCGGCGCGGGCCAGGCGGCGCAGCAGCCGCCAGACAGCGCCGCGGTCCATCCGACCGCCGCTGCCAGTGACGACGAGCGGGCGCCGGGCCCGGGCGCCGGCCTGCCCGGCCCGGACCGGGAGCCGGTCGCCGGCGAGATCCTCACGGTCGGCGTGGTACGCGTCGACGCGCTGCACCGCCGGCGGCGGAAGCACCACGGTGTGGGTCTGCTCGCCCTTGGCGGTAATGCCCAGGACGCGATGGCCGCGGTCGTAGCCCAGGTCCTCGACGTCGGCGCCGACGAGCTCGGAGACGCGGATGCCGGTGAGCAGCAGCACCGCGACGATCGCCGCGGCCCGCAGCGCCTGCGGGCCGGTGTCGGCGTCCGCGGCCGCCAGCAGCGCCATCGCCTGCTCGCGGGTCAGCCCGGCCGTCGACGACCTGGTGGGCGCCTTCGGCTTGCGCTTGGTGTCGATCGCGGCGGGGTTGGCTCTGTGCGTGCGTTCCTCCGCGATCATCCACGCGTACCACGAGGACACCGCCGCGAGCCGCCGCGCCCGGGTCGCCGGCTTGTCCCTGTCGGCCTCCAGGACCCGCAACCAGCCGTGGGTGTGGGTCCGGCTGGCCTCGGTAAGCGGGTCGATGCCGCTGGCGGCGCAGTACGCCAGCCACCTGCGTACGTCGCGGCCATAGGCGTCGCGCGTGTTGGTCGAGCCGTAGCCGAGCAGCCACTCGCGCAGCAGCTGCTCCACCTCGCCCACGTCGCCGGCGTCGTCGACGGCGCCGGCCGCCGCAGCGGTGAGCGCCCGCGGCGCGGCGGCGGGCAGGACCTCGCCGACGACAACGGTCATGATCACTCCTGTGGTGGGTCGTGTGATGATCGGCTGAGCGGGCCGGGGCCAATTTGGGTGGTCCCGGCCCGCCCGCTCGGGTCGTCGATGGTCAGGGCGTGGTGGGCCTCGTCGGGCTGCTCAGTCCTCGTCGTCGGTGTCGAGGTACAGCCGGTCCGCGGCCGCGAACGCCGCACGCAGCTCCCTGGCGAGCGGACTCAACGCGTCCTGGGCCAGGCCCAGGTGCGCCATGGCGCGGGCCGCAAGAGCCGAGGCGGTGTCGGTGCTGCTGCCGGTTGCCAGGTCCGGGTCGCCGGCGAAGTCGTGCATCCGCTGCAGGAGCTGAGCCAGCAGCTGCGGCAGCCAGTCGCAGGCGGTGTTCAGCGCGCCGAGCACCGCGGCCGCGGTGTTCGGGTCGGGCAGGGCCTCGCCGGACCGATCGAGGGTGGCGATGTTGAGGTACCGGACAAGCTCCGCAGCCTCGCGGGCGGCGGCCACGGTGTGCTCGCCGGTGAACACCCCGAACGGGTACCGCTCGGCAACTACCTGGTGCGCGGAGCGGGAACTGGCGGACAGGTCAGGCACGGGCGTCTCCGTTCTGCTTGGTGAGCTGGTCGGCGAACTGGGTGCTGGCGGCGCTGCTCAGGGCGTGCCGCAGGCGGGGGCTGGTGGCGTGGCCGTGGGCGACGAGCCAGCGCTTGACCGCGGTCACCCGGTCGACGCTCAGCAGCAGGGACAACACCTCCGACTCCACGAGGTCGGCGGCACGGGGCTCCCCGTGCGCGGCGGTGGAGGTGATCTCCTGGTGCTGCTCCCAGGCGACGCGGGCGGCCTCAGCGGCGTCGAGTTTGCGCTGCAGGTCGGCGGTCGCTTTCTCCAACGCCGTCCGGGCCGCCTCGACTTTCCCGGCGTAGTGCCGGCTGATCTCCGCACGGGCGACCTGGTCGGCCGTCTGGTCGGCCGGGTCGCCCCCGGACGTGGCGGCGGCCGGCTGCCCCGGCGGGCCGCTGGTCGGGTTGTCGGTCATGAGCGTCGGGTTCCTCTCGGGTGAGGGCTCGGTTCGGATGGGACGTACGGGCCGGGGCCAATTTGGGTGGTCCCGGCCCGCTCGCTCTGTCAGTCCTCGAGTCCGGTCGCGGCGGCACGGAGCGTGGCCAGCCAGCCGGCGGGGTCGCTGGGCGGGCTGGAGATGCCCGACAGGATCCGGCGCAGCGCCTCCTGGCGGGTGGAGAACCCGACCGCGGCGAGCCGCTCGTCGTCGTGCAGGACCAGGGCGACGGCGAGGGTCTCGCTGGTCGACCAGCCCTGGTACCGGCCGCCGTGCGCCTGCACGTAGCGGGCGCGCTGGACCGTCTCCTTGCCGAACGGGTCGGTGACGCGGGCCTGCGCGGCGTCCATCACCTCGTAGCGGTGCTCCCGGTCGTCCTGCTCGCGCTGGTACGCCTCGACCTCGGCGGCCAGCCGGCGGCAGCCCTCGGCGTGGCCGTCCTCGTTGTCCGACGGGTAGCCGTTGTAGGGCCCGCGGTCGGTGATGCGCCCGCCGCAGCCGCGGGGGCCGCCGCAGGTGAAGAACACGTACCGGTCGTAGCTGTAGCTCGACTCAGGCCCGGCGACCAGCTCGAACGCCTGTTCCCGCCGGGCGTAGTCCTCCGACCACGGGATCTCCAGCAGGTCGGCGATCTCGTCCCACGAGGAACCCTCGCCGCGCAGCCCCTTGGCGAACGTGTACGCCTGGTCCTGCGCCAGCCGCGCCACCGCGAGGGCGGCCTGCAGACCGGCGAGGGGCCGCGGCTCGGAGAAGCCGAACTCCGACTCCGGCCGGATCTTGCGGGTGGTCATCTCGTGCGGCGGGACCGCAGCCTTGATCGCGCGGTCGACGTACTGCCGGACAGTGGACATGTCCACCTCGGTGGACTTCGTGGTGCTGCCGGTGCTCACACGTTCCTCCTGCTGCTGTGTCGGTTGGGTCGGACGTTACGCGGGGGGTACGACATTTTTGTGCCTTCATAAGATCAGTTATGGAGGCATCAAAAAACGATCTTCAAACCGGCCGGCCCGAGCCGGCCGGAGGGTCAACGGCCACGCGTCCACGGGTTGGCGGCGTCGTAGCCGGCCCGCAGCGGCGAGCCGTGGGTGGGGCGCAGCTGCCGGCGGGCCACGTGGGCCGAGCCGTCCGGCTGCCGGGTGAAGGTCAGCTCGGTGCCGGAGTACCAGTGGTGCAGCTGGACCATGTCGTACTGCGTGAACGCGGTGCGCACGTACTCGCGCAGCGCCTGCTCGCTCGCCAGATCGACGCTGGGCAGCGCCTCCTGGACGTGGCGGCGGTCGCCCGGGCGGTGCGCGCAGGCCATCCACTCCCACCGCCGCGGCGGAACGTGGCCGGGCCACTGCGGCGCGATCTCCTCCGCGGCGAACACGTCGTCCAGGCCGCTGCGGGCCTCCAGCTCGGCGGTGATCAGGCGCAGGTCGGTCATCTCGTCCTCCTCAGCCGAAGAGCTTCTGTACGTGCGTGATCGAGCGGACCGGGATGAGCGTGAACGACCGCAGGTGCGCCTCGTCGTCCTGGTCGACGTCCCAGTTGCCCGGGCCCTCGTCCTCGGGCACGCGGATGACGCCGTTGGGGTTCGTGAGCAGCTGCTCGACGTGCGCCAGGACGTCGTTGTCGGCACGGTGGGTCTCGACGGACTCGCCGCCGATGAGGTGGAACCGCAGTCCGAAGTACATGGCCTTCCTCCTGTGGTCGAGGGCCGGCTCGCGCCGGCGGCACGGTCAGGGGTTGGGTTCGGCGTTCTCGCGGCCACGGGCGGCCTTCGCCGTGTCGGCCAGGCCGGGCCACCGCTTGCGCGCGGCCTGCCGGGTGATGCTGACGGCGTCGCCCAGGTCGCCGTAGTCGGCGCCGACCCGCGCCGCGGCGTGGGCCGCGACGGTGGCCCAGTCCTTGAGCTCCTCGCGCAGCAGCTCGCAGGCGGCGAGCATCGCCAGCCAGGAGGCGCGCTGCTGCTCGGGTGAGCCGTCGCCCGGCGCGTACGGCGGCCGGTCGCCCAGGCCCATGCGCCGGCGGGCCTCGACCCAGGCGAGTTCCTGGAGCTGCTCCTGCAGCCGCGCCCGGGCGGCCTGCTCGACCCGCTCGGTCTGGTCGCCGGCGGTGGGGTTGCCGGTCATGCCCGGTGTCCGCAGGTGTCGCAGATGAGCGCGAACCCGGGACCGGGGCGCCAGGTCCCCGCGGTGCCGCAGTCCGGGCAGCCCGGCTGGGCGTCGCCGGCGTAGTCGGCCTGCAGCTGGCGGACCTCGGCCAGCGCCTGCGCCCGCAGGGCTGCTTCGGCGGCCGGGTCGAGTCCGCCGACCCGGACGGTGTCGATGGCGTCGCCGAGCTCGGCGACGACCTGGGCGCGGTCGGCGGCCGCGAACGGCAGCAGCGGCTCGGTGGTGAGGTGCTCGGGCGGGGTGGGCCGGGTCCGGCGGGTGATCTGGTACTGGCTGTAGCGCAGCTGCAGCGGCTCGGTGCGGCCGGTGACAGTGACCAGCCACTGCGCGTCGCCGGCGACGTCGACGCGCTCGACGACGACGGTCTCCCCGGCGGCGTCGCCGTGGTGCACGAGGATCGTGTCGCCGGGCTGCGGGCCGCCCGGGCGGTCGTCGCAGGTCTGTTCGGCGAACTCGGCGCGGGCGACGTCCAGGTCGACGCAGTCGACGCGCTGGACGGCGTCGCCCTCGATCTGGCTGGTGACGACCAGGCCGCGGCGGGCGGTCCAGTACCGCTGGCCGGGGAAGTCGCCGCCGTCGTTGGTGAACGCCTCGAACAGCTCGTCGACGTCGCCGGCGGGCAGGGCGTACGGAGCGGCGGTGGCGAACGGCGTCGGCGGCATCTCCCGCTCGGTGAGCAGGTCCTCGGCCTCCCGGTCGCACATCGGGCAGGAGTCCCGCACCCGGTAGCCGTGGCCGCAGTCGCCGGCGGCGAGGGCCCGGGCGTGCAGGTCGGTGGCGACCAGCTGGACGTCGCCGCCGGCGGTCCGGGCGGCGGCCGCGGCCGCCATCACCGCGGCAAACTCCTCCGGGCGGGCCTGGCGGACGAAGCCGTCCGCGGCGGCGAGCCGCGTCAGGCGGTCGGCGACGGCCTGCAGCTGGCGGGCCAGGTCGCCGGCGTGGCCCAGCAGCGGTGTGGTGATCGTGTGCTGGTCGATCAGCGTCATGACGTCACCTCAAGTCCAATGCGACAACTTTGGTTGTCGCTGCAATTCGACTGTCGCAGCGACAACCAAAGTTGTCAACACTGGGCGGGTGCCATTCAGCGGTCGCGTTACGTGAGGTCGAAGTGGGTACCGTCTGGGCCGGCCTCGAAGAACGCGTCGACTTCGACGACGCCGGTGCAGCCGGTGTCGGGCCGGCTGGGGCACGGCCGCAGTTCTTTCGCCTGGTCGGGGCTCAGGGTCGCATCCTTCGCCGGGCTGACCTCGTAGCGCCCGCAGACGGGGCAGGTGACGTACTGTGCCCGCCGGATCCACGGGCCCAGGTTGCTGTCCGCATCGATCGCCATGCCAGGACGGTAGCGGGCCGGACCGGGGCCGGCGCCGCGGCCGCGGTGGTGGAGGACTTCGCGGTGGTGGCTACCAGGTGGGGTTCGGCAGATGACGGTCGACGAACGCCTGGAAGGCGGTCTGATCCTCTGCCGCCAGGAGCAGGACCGCCTGGTGGCACAGTGCGGCGGGCGGGCAGGTCGTGTGGTCGACGTCGGCCCAGCGGGCATAGTCGGCCTCGGCGTCGGCGTCCCAGCCATCGCGGATGGACACGGCCGGGCAGTTCAGGGCCCGGGCGGTCTCCAGTGCGCGCATCGACCTGATCTTGTCGTTGATCCTGTCCTGCATCTGCGGGTTCGGCTCGTAGGCGTTGCCCGGCTGCGCGTCGCACCTGCCGCCGTGCCCGGCCGGCAGGATGCACGGGACGCCCTCGTCGTCCTCGTCGCTCGGCAGCCGGCTCGCGCACGGCTGCCGCCACCGCAGTTCGCGGCGGCCGTCGTCGCTCCAGACCAGCCAGAGTCCTGCCGGGTCGTCGGCGCCCGGGTCCGGCAGGAGCTCCTGCATCACGGCGGTGTGCTGGAAGTGCATGGTCTCGGCCGGATATTCGCAGTACCAGGGCCCCCGGGACGGCTGATGCACGCCGTCCACGGCGGCCACCTCGCCGAACTCGCGCGAGGACAGCCGGGTCTCCGCTGCGCACTTCATCGGGTGTCTCCTTCGACGCCGGGCCGGGCACCAGCAGTCTCTCAGCCGCTTCGGGCTGCCGGAGGGAGCGACGCGGGCCGCCGTACGCGTACTGCACGGCGGCCCGGACCCGTCAGGCGATGAAGGCGTGGAACGCGTGACCGCCGGCGTGGTCCGCGTAGCGGTTGCATCCCTGCTCAGGCAACGACGGGCTGACCTCCTGACAGCCCTCCGGCCGGACGATCCACTCGTAGTCGCGCTGCAGCTCGTTGCTGGTCGCCGGCTTCTGCCAGGTCATCCAGTGGCCCTCGTACGGCTCGCCGTTCATGGCGCCGGTGCCGTCGACGAACGCCTCGCAGTTGCCGGCGTGGCCGGCGGCCAGGTCGCAGACGGCGACCTTCACGCCGGGGTATCGCTCGGTGTCCTCGTGCTCCTCCACGGCGTAGGCGAAGGGGCCGTTGAGGTCCTTCACCGACAGCCGCGCCTTCGACTCGCACCGGGGGTTGAAGTCCACGTCGGGCACGCTGGGGTCCTTCCCATCGAGATCGGTCAGCACGAGCGGTAACCGTACCCTCACACCACTCGGATCGGCGGAGCCGTCGTGACGCACGGCCGAGGCGACCCTTGGGGGGAAGAAGGGGACCTCCTTTGCGGAGGTGTCTGGCCGCTGTGAGCGGCGCCGGGAGCACCTGAAAGCGGCACTGACCTGCACTGTGAGCGGACAAGGGTGCGCTGCAGCAGGTGATCGCGCCCAGACCTGTCAACGGCCCATGTGACGTCCAGGTCGGCGAGCACCTCGGCGCCGCCCACAAGGCCCTCGGGGACGCCCCAGAACGCCGCGAGGGCCCGCCAGCAGCTGCTGGCGGGCCCTCGCGGTCTCGTGGCCTACAGGGTGAGGACGATGATCCAGACAATCAACACGATGACCTGCACCGCGACCTTGCGTGGCACATGGACCTGAATCGACAGGGAATCCATATGTCTCTCACCTCCCCCCAATGTGCGCGTCGGTGGTTCCGGCAACCGGGGCGCGTCGAGGGAAGTCTTGGGCGTGAGGCCGACCGTTCGTAGCGGTCGACCTCAAGAGCTCACTCGCCGGACGTCCGGCCAGCCTCTATCGTGCCCGTCCGAGGGCCCTTTCGCAACAAGGTCGATTGGCCTTCGTGTCGCCTCCCCACCCGCCCTCCGGGTATGTATGCAAGATGTTTGCTCAAACCAGCTCAAGGCCGGGTCGGATACCCGGCCCGTGACCTGCGGAATCGGTGTTCCTCTACGCTTCTCCCCCACTACTGCGTAACGGGGGGTTGCGCTGTGAAGGTGGGGATATCCGCAGGTCGTTGCCTACTGGCGACGCATGCAGTCGACCTGAGAGCGTCAAGTCGTCATGGTCTTCGGCGTGGTCTTCGTCGACAGGTCGATCTCGTACTGAACACCGTCGTCGGTCACTTTGGCCACTTCGGTCGTTCTGTGCAGTCACACCCTACAGAAAGCTCAGTTTCGGTTTTTCGAACGCGACCGACAGGATGGATAAATCTCACCGTATCGACTGTGCACTGTGAGGTTACTAGAAACGTGGTAACTTCTCCGGTAAAGATGGATCAACGTTATTGGCAAGCAGAATGGCAACGTAGATTGGCGGCTGTTTGCTGGGCCGAAAGCACGTCGCTTGGAACCCGTCTTCCAAGTTCGTATGTAAGGCAGGACTCCAGGTTCCTTTTCAACGACGGGTTCTAGTGGCATACTCATAGTTGAGGTCAACGGGGCTTGCATCGCCGCTGACCTGCGCAAAGCTCCCAATGTGGCTCGGTGGTTCCGGCAACTTGGGTAACGGCCTCCCTGTTCGTAGCAGGGAGGCCGTTTTGCGTGCGGCACATGATCTGACTGGGACTCACGTCGCTCCGCTGGTTCGTTGGACCAAAGTTCTCAGCACGTGGGCAACGACTCAACATCACCGAACGTGTGGGTCCACTTGGTAATCGCCGGATGACGCGCGGATGACGCGTCAGGTGGGCAACTGCCGATGCGTGCACGGTGATCCACTGCGAAGTCACTGCGTCGTTGCGACTGTCGGCGTGTCGCCGATAACGGCTTTTACCAGGCTCTTTGGTCGCACTGCTTGTCCGGCGTGGCCCTACACGGTCATCGGTCGTCTCGCAACCTGCGAGGTGACTCTCAGCGCGGCGGGACAGCCCTTCTGGTTGATGCCGGTCAGCGTCGCGGCCGTCGTCACGGCTGCGCTTCGCCTGGGGGTGGGGGCCGGCCGGACCTGCGCCGGCTACGCGTCCGGGGCCGGGCGCTGCCACTGCCGCTGGGTGTTGAGGGCGGCTGAGGCTGCCGCGCGGAGCTCGATGAAGCCCTCGGACAGCTCGTGCCGGCCGAGGGTGAGCTGCCGGATGCCCATGGCAAGGTCGCCGCGGGTCAGTTCGCCGGCGGCCCAGCGGTGGATGAGGTCGGCGAGGCGGTCGGTCTCGTGCCAGGCGGTCTCGTCGCCGCGGCCGGTGTCGGTGCCGCGGCGGACCAGAGGGATGGCGTTGAGCTCGCGCATGAGGGTGCGCAGCGGTTCGGGGGTGCCAGCAGGCAGGGCCGGCTCGGGGCGGTCTGGGGCGTCGAGCCGGGCGATCGCGGTGTCCAGGACGGCGGCCGCGTGGGTCGCGGCGGGCAGCTGGTCGCGCAGCTGCCGGAGCCGGGCCAGGGCGTGGGTGGTGTCGTGGCGGCGGCGGGCGATGCCTTCGCCGAGGTCGGTAAGCAGGTTGCCGAGGGCGTGGCCGTCGACGGCCAGGTGCCGATCGTCGCCAAGCTGCTGCCAGGCCACGCCGATGGCGCCGTCGAGGTGCATGAGCCCTTGGTCCTGGCCGTTGTTCGGCAGACGGACCGGCTCGTCGCTGCGGGCCGGCGGGTGGCCCGCTGTGCTGGGTGTCGCCGGCGTCGGCGGGGTGGTCATGCTGCTGCTCCGACGCCGGCTTCCGCTGGGGGGCTGAACTGGGTTTCCGTTTCGTCCTCGTCGAGCGCGGGCCGGACCTCGACGTCGAGGATCCGCCGGGTCGTGGGGGGAAGGGTTCGGACCTCGTCTCCGACGAAGGTGGCGCCGCCGCCGGTGCCGGGGATCGGCTCGACCTGGTCGGCGATGACCCGCATGCGCAGTTCGCGGTCCAGCAGCAGCTCGGCCTCGCGGGTGTGCTGGCGGGCGTTGCGCCAGCTGGACAGCTGGATCGCGCCGATGCCGGCGGGCACGTGCAGGCGCAGGAGCACGTCGTCGCCGAAGCCGAGTGCCACGCCGGGGTCGGCGCTGGTGGACTGGTAACGAGGCTCGGTCCACTCGGCGCCGACCATGTCGGCGCCGTCGCGCCAGGTGTCGCCGAGCGCCCGGGCGGTGTCGTGCAGGCCGCGCCAGACTTGGACCGGGACGTGCAGCGGCGAGGCTTCCATGGCGCTGTCGATGAGCGCGACGTGCACGTACACCGACTCGTGCGTGGGCTCGGCGCCGGGGGCCTCGCGGATGGTGAAGCTGGTCTCGGCCTCGTCGGCGCCGCGCAGGTACTGGTTGACGCGGCGGAACGTGCTGCACCGGTAGAGGCGTAGCGCCCGCTCCACCGCGGCGGTGGTCTCCGGCCGCCAGCCCGGATCGGCGTCGAGGTCCAGCTGCGAGGTGGTGTCGAGCCGTTCGTTCTCGGGCCGGTCCGGCAGCCGGGCCGACACGGCGGCCAGAGCGGTCTCGCCGACGCGTTCATGCTGGTACATCGGGTCCGCGGCGGCCGCACGGTCGGCGGCGATGCGGATGCTGAGCGCGTCGTGGATCTGCTGCAGCTGGCCGCGGTCGAGGTCGAGGTCGACGACCTTGCCGTCCGGGGTTTCGGCCTGCAGGCGCCGGCGCCCGTCCGGCAGCACCTGGCTCCAGTCCAGGACGGCGTTGTGCTCGCCGCGCGGGTAGAACGTGTCGGCCGTGTTGTCGACCCATTCGCCGGCGCCGGCCGGGGCGGGGTCGGGCCGGGACAGGGTGCCGGCCAGTGCGGTGCGCAGGTCGAGCAGGTCGCCGGGGGTCATGTCCATGGCGGTGCCCGTGACGTCGTTGCCGATGTCCAGCTGCCGGTTGCCGTCGTCGTGGCGGGTGGACCAGTCCAGGTATGGCCCGTCGGCCTCGTCGTCCGCACCGGCCGGGGCGGGGAAGTACACGCCGACCTCGGCGGCCGCGACGGTGAGGTCCTGGTCGAACTGAGCATGGATGCCGCGCAGCTGCCCGCCGGTGAACGCCACGGCGACGGCGTCCTCGCCGTTGCCGACCTCCAGCATCACGCCGCCGTCGGGGGTCCGGACGCTGTAGTCGAGGTAGCCGCCGTCCTCGAGTTCGACCGCGGCGTCCGGGTCGGGTTCGCCGGCGGTGGCCCGGGCGAGGCCCTCGCGCAGCTGCTCCAGCTCGTCGGCCGTCACCGAGACGCACACCGCGTCGGTGCCGTCGCCGAGCTCCACGTTGCGGCCGCTGCCCAGCTGGTGGCGGCTGCTCCAGTCCAGGTACGGCGCGTCGCCGTCCGCGTCGACGTACCAGCCGCCCGGCGCGACGTCCCCGACCGGCGCCGCGGCCGCGAAGGCATGCTCGGCGTCGCCGGCGGCCGCGGCCGGCTCGATGGTGCCGCCGGCGGGCAGCGCTGGGGGCGCGGTGCTCGCCGTGCCGGCGGGCAGGGCCGGCTGTTCGTCCTCGGCGTCCAGGTCGCCGTCAAGGTCGGTCTGGGTCTTGAGCACGTGCACGGCGTGCTGCAGCTCGCCGGCGAAGGTGTCCATCTCGTCGGCGGCGCGGTTGATCGGGTCGGTGACGAGCGCCGCGGCCTTGGTCGCCGCGTCGTGGTCCAGGCCCCGGGACCTGGCGTACGCGTACAGAGTGGCGTGGATCTGCGCCACGCTGCTGCGGATGTGCTCGGCGGTCTTGGCGCCGGTCTGTTCACAGGCCCGCAGCCAGGCCGTCAGGTCGTCGCCGTCGTTGGGGTCGCAGGGCGGCAGGATCGTCGGTTGGTCGGCCACGGCGGGCCCCTTCCCTACAGGTCTTGCACAGCTCGTAGCGCGGCGTCGACCGCGTCCATGGTGTCGCCGTCCAGCGCGTCGACGCGCTCGACCAGGCGCCGGCGCATCACCGGCTCGATGCTCAGCGCGCGGGCCCACCCGTGCCCGCCGGCGCGGACGGCCAGGAGGCTGCCGGGGTCCTCGTCGACGACGTGCACCGCGAGGACGACGGGCAGGTCCTCGGCGGCGTTGACGGCGTCGGCGGACACGATCAGCCGCAGTGTGGGCTGGCCCGGGCGGACGGCGACCGGCTGGTAACGCCACACCTCGCCGCGCCTCGGGGGCCGCGGGGCCGTCACGCGGCGTACCGCTCGGCCTCGGCGTCCTCGGCGTAGTCGGGCCGGTCGGCGTACCAGGCGGCCTCGGCCTGCAGCGCGTCGGCGAGGCGGGCCTGCCGCACCAGCCGCTCCACCAGGGCGCTGACGTTGCCGGAGGTCTCCGTCTGGGCCCGCCGGTCGAGGTAGGCGGCGGTCTCCTGGTCCACGCTAAGCGACAGTCGTTGCTTCATACGCGAATCCTACGATGCGTAATACGGTCGTAGGAAGGTCGTGGTGTGCCATGTTTCCGCAGGTCGTAGCAATCTTGAAACGGCGACGAAGGCCTGCCGGCGAGGCCTGCGGCGGCCGCGGGCGACGGTGGGGCGGTGTTGGCGCGGCGGCCCGGCTGGCTGTTTGGCTGACTGTTCGGCTGGCGTCGCCTGTCCGTGTATGAGGCGCGTATGAGGCGTGTAGATGCTGGTCGGAGGGGTGTGCACGCCGTACCTTGTCGCCATGCTCTCCATCGCGCTGCTGAACCAAAAAGGTGGGGTCGGGAAGACCGCCATCGCCATCAACCTGGGGGCCGCGCTCGCCGAGCTCGGCTACCGGGTGCTGCTGATCGACCTGGACCCGCAGGGCCACCTGACCGAGGCGTGCTCGCTGGCGGAGACCCAGGAGCCGGCGACGCTGGCCAACGCGCTGCTGATGGAGGGCAACACGCTCACGGCGGAGCACGTCAAGGCGCTGGTCACGACATGGCGCGAGAACATCGACGTGGTGCCGACGAACCTGGACGCGTTCAAGCTGGAACGGCAGCTGTACCGGGTCCGCGGGGCGGAGTACCGGCTGGAGCGCGTCGTCGAGCTGCTCGCCGCGGGCGGCGGCTACGACGTCTGCCTGATCGACTGCCCGCCGAGCCTCGGCGTGCTGACCGACAACGCGCTGGTCACCGCGGAGCAGCTGATCATCCCGGTGCAGGCGGAGGACTCGACGCTGCGGGCGCTGCGGCTGCTGCTGGAGCAGGTCACGGCGGTCAAGACGGAGCTGCGCACGGACATCGACATCCTCGGCATGGTCGTCAACCTCTACGACCGGCGCAAAGGCCAGATCGTCACGTCGACCCTGGCGACGCTGCGGGAGATGCCGCTGCCGATCCTGGCCACGATCCACGACCGGGCCGTGATCCGCGAAGCGTGGCGGCTCGGCGTCTCGGTGCTGGAGCACGCCCCGCAGTCCGACGCCACCGAGGCGTTCCGCGCCCTGGCCAAGCACCTGGTCGCCGCCTGATGGCCGGCGCGAAGAAGCTGGGCGCCCCGAAGGGCGCCACCGAGGCGGCCAGCGCCGCCGTCACCGCTACCGCGTCCACGGCCGACATCGAGGCCGACCGGATCCGCCGGCTCAGCGACCGCTACGCCAGCGACGGGCAGGCCGCGCTGTCCTGGCCCGGCACGCCACCGCCCGCTGCGCCGGCGCCGCCGGCGAAGCCGGCCCGGCCGCCACGCACCGAACCGGAAGGCATGACCCGCCGCACCTACTACCTACCGACCGACGCCGCCGACGAGCTCGCCGCCGCCGTCGAGCGGATCCAGCGGGCCACCGGCGGCCAGGTCCCGAAGCACGTCGCCCTCGGCGCGATCGTGATGGCCGGCGTCACCCAGACCGACGCGATCATCCCGCATCTGCGCGAGGCCCTGCTGCGCCGCCTCACCGGCGAGTTCACCGACGAGGACGACACGCCGCATACCAACGTGGACCAGCCGCACACTGACGTATGAGGCGGGTATGAGGAACAGCCCGACCGGGATATACGGACAGCGAAGCCGTGTCACGAAATAGGTTTCCGCATCACGTGCCCGTCGTTCCGGCCGATGTTCATCCTGCCGTACGCAAAGCCTCATACCTCAGTACACCTATGTATGAGGCCTGCGATAACTGTCAGTAAGATCATTCTTGCGTGTCGACATTGCCGCAGGTCATGCCATGGCAAAAATCGACGGAAAGGCATCGATTCAGCCCCGAAAGGGATTCCGTGACGCCGAAACCGCTGTCACGAAATTCCGGCAGCCGCTCCTGGACACACAGATCAGAGAGCCGTCACATGGGCCTCATACCCAGGTATGAGGCCACCGCGCGACGCGCTCCTGGGCAGACTGTCGATCCGCGTGGACCCGCCGGCCGACACGCAGCGCCGTGCCGCTGGGCAGAGTTTCGTAACGGCCGTCAACGCGTCACGAAACTCTTGTTGTAGGGCAGCCAGGCAGGCTGCACGCCAACGGTGATAGTCAGCCAGGAGATCATGATCGGCGCGCACACCTCGCACAGGCTCGCGTCCACGACACCCTCCACGGCCGCGCCGGGCAGTGCCGCGCCATGCACCCGGCCGATGGCCGGCCGCGGGCACGCAGTCGCACCGACCCGCAGCTGGCACCGCCGCCGGGGACGACGGCCGCGGGCCACGGCCTGCCGGCACGCGTCGCTGCAGAAGCGCCGGCGCCGACCGGACCCGGCTGGCTCGGGCAGCTCGGCGCCGCACCGCTCGCACCGCGGCGCCGAGCCGGCCACCTCGTCGTCCAGGTCGACCGGGTCGTCCGTGAGCTCGGCCGCGGCCGAGGGCTCCGCCGGCCCGGCCGGCTCGCTCGCAACGGTCACGCCGCGCAGCCTAAGCCCGCGCCCACGTCAGCGGCGCTGCTGCCGGGACCGCAGATGGGCGGCGGCCGCCGCGGCCCGTGCCGCACGCCGCCCAGCAGACGGCGTCGCCGCGGCCGCGGCGCGATCGCGAACCAGCACGTCCGCCCACGCCGCGTCGGCCTGCGCGGCCGCGGTCAACGCCGCGGCGATCTGCGCCGGCGGCTCCTCAGGCACCGCCCGGGCCAGCAACCAGGCCAGATAGGACGCCGGGGCGTGGATCTCGTCCCGGTCGAGCATCGCCCGGTTCCCGGCCTCCCGCAGCCGCAGCTCGGCCTCGGCCGCGACGTCGTCCGGCGTCCACCGGTCCAGCCGCAGCTTCGTCAGCACGCCCGCCAGGGCCGGGACGTCGTCCGCACCCCGGATGAACCCGAAACGCCCGTCAGCGGCCAGCTCACGGGCCAGACGGGCCGCTCCAGGCGCCCACCGGCACTTCCGGTCCGACCGAACCCCATCTGTTGGTGAGTGGCGCGTAGCGCCGCCTTTATGTCCCTTCCCGGCCGGCACTGACGACGGCGCCGACGGTGGCTTTTCCACAGCAACCGGGCACGAGAACAACCCGCGACGAACGGGAACGCTCCCGATAACAGCGGGTATGAGTGAGGGGGGGACATTTCCTGAAGATGGGCGCTGACCAGGGTGGTTATCCACAGGGGTATCCCCAGGCGCATCCACAGCCGTGAGCGTGCGTGCGGGGGCGGCGAGCTCGTCGAGCCACGCCGCGGCCTGCTCCACGTAGGGCCACAGATCTTCGTCGGTGATCTCGCGGGCCCAGTCCGGGATCAGTAGCCGGAACTCCACCCGGTTGACCCACCGCTTGCGCTGCGCCGGCGACACGTCCTCGTCGGCGGCCGCGGCCGCGCGCTGCTTCGCGGTGAGCAGCTCCCCGGGGTCCTCGACGGAGACCAGGCCGCGATCGCCGAGCAGCTTCGCGTGCCGGGTGAACGTCTTCTCCGCGAACCCGTTCAGCGCCGCGGCGACCTGCCGGCCGGGGCGGGACCGGCGGCCGGAACGCCAGTCCGCGGACACGGCAAGGACCGCGGCCAGCCGGGCGATGTTCGAGCGGGCGTCGCTCCTGGACGCGCCGGGCGGCCGGCTGACGTCGATGTCGTAGAGCGCCAGCGCCAGCCAGGCCAGGACTCGAGGCTGCCGGCAGGCGGACACGGCCTGCACGACCAGCAGCGCCGCGTGTTCCTCCATCCGCCGCGGCGACAGCCGGCGCTTGCTGCCCGGGTCCTTCGGCGCCTTGCGCACCGGCGAGCACGACAGCCGCGCCCGGCGCAGCCGGTGCTGCAGGTCGGTGCCGCCCGCCAACGCCGGCGCCACACGGGACAGCCGCGTGGCCGAGCTCGGCGCGCCCATCCGCACGTGGAACTGGCACAACGTGCGGGTCGCGTCGACGGCCTGGACCAACTGCCCGCGGTCCTGGCACGGCACGCAGTGCCCGGCCAGCGTCCGCGCGGTCACCACACACCACCAAGCGCGAACGTGCGCCGGCGGCGTCCAGACGAACGGGCCGTGAAGGTTTCCCCAGCGATGAATGCCGAGGTGGTGCTGCGTCTAGGGCAGGTGCCTGTACCTGCGCAGGCAGGGTCGACCTGACACGCCGAAAACGTGCCCGGAGACAAGAAAGCACCCACCCTGGAGGTGAGTGATATCGTGTCCCCCAGAGCATCAGAGCCTCAGATCCCACTCGCGGCCAAACGAACCGGGTCTGGGGCTTTTTGCCGTCTATGAACTTGTGCGCGGCGCCGCTGGGCGCGGATCGTCTGGCGCTAGTCCTCCAAGATCAAACATGTAGCCATTCGATGGATCTTATGACGCAGCCGAGCCTAAACCGGGCACCGACACGCTGCGTGTGCTACGGCACCCATTCACACGTGGACACACGTCCCTGGTCAAGTTGGCCAGGGTTAACCACACCGCGGTCGCGTCGTCGTGCGGTTTGCCCCGCCACCTGCGCGGATCCGGGTCGGACGTCTCCGCCGCCCGCACCGCGCCGATCACGCCGTACAGGCCGTTCTCGGCCAGGTCGAAGACGTCAGCCCAGGTCCAGCCGTACCGCTCGGTGAGTCGGCTGACGCCGTCCGAGCACAGCAGTGCCCGGTCGACGTCCTCGCGCGGCACGCTGCCGGTGAGCGCCTCGTCGGCCGCGGCGGGCACCGCGCTGGCAACCCAGAACCCGCCGGGCTGGTTGCGGACCGTCCGCACGAACTCCGGCGTGTAGGTCCGCACCGCGCCCTCGGCGATCGGTGCGCCGCGCAGCTGGTCGACGCGGTCGTCGATGACGACGGTGTACGTCCGGTCGGGGTGCTCGAGCACAACGGCACAGTCCGCAAGCACGAGCCACTCCACCCGGTCGCCGGCGACGCGCAGGACGGCGAGGGCCGCGCCCGGCGACAGCGGATCGGTGAGGTCGCAGCCCGGGCCGTGGTCCGCGCAGGTGCGCTGGATCGCC
The DNA here is from genome assembly GCF_050936335.1 of Dactylosporangium sp. CA-152071. Lineage (NCBI taxonomy): Bacteria > Bacillati > Actinomycetota > Actinomycetes > Micromonosporales > Micromonosporaceae > Dactylosporangium > Dactylosporangium sp. CA-152071. The sequence continues at coordinate 38,714 of NZ_JBNJMZ010000005.1, forward strand.
TCGGCCGTCGCGGCCGTCAGCGTCTGACCCGGCCCAGCCGCCGCGAGCTCGGCCTCCAGCCGGGTCGCCAGGCGCTCGACGACCCACGTGATCGCGTGGGTGCACCCGCCCGTGTGCCCCGGGTAGCGGCCGGCGCCGTCGAGCACGAACGCCCACCCGTCACCGACGCGGTACGCGTCCTCGTTGACCGCTCCCGGCGCGGCCTCGGTACATGTCTCGGTCGCTAGTTGCATGCGCCGACCAGGTTCGTGGGGACCGCGACTACCACCATGCGGCAGCGAGGGTGCT